>JBBSAS010000309.1:0-2616 GCA_038252055.1 Candidatus Limnocylindrales bacterium | reverse complement strand
GTACCCGTACAACGACGGCCGGATCGTCTCGTCCGACGGGATCGACCTGGCTCCCTCGGAGTGGCGCAACGCCTTCGAGGAGTACCAGGTGGAACACTCGAACGCGCTGCAGGCCCACTCGCTCGATGGCAAGGGGGTCTACCTCGTGGGACCGGCGGCCCGGGTCACCCTGGCTGCCGAGCAGCTCCATCCGCTTGCGAAGGAGGCGCTCGACGCGTCCGGCTACGCCGACCTGATCCGGACGAACATGTACGCCTCGGTGGTGGCCCGCGCGGTCGAGCTGGTCCACGCCTTCGCCGAGGCGATCGACATCGTCGAGGCCTACCGGCCGCCGGCGGAGCCGCTCGTCGCCTGGCAGAGCCGCCCCGGCGTCGCGGCCTGGGCGACGGAAGCCCCGCGGGGCCTTCTCTTCCACCGCTACGAGATCGACGAGGCAGGTCGGATCCGGAGCGCCCAGATCGTCCCGCCAACGAGCCAGAACCAGGCCGCGATCGAGGCGGACCTCATCGTCGCCGGGAAGGAGGTCCTCGACCTCCCCCACGCGGAGGCAACGCACAAGCTCGAGCAGATGATCCGCAGCTACGACCCCTGCATCTCCTGCGCGACGCACTTCCTCGACCTCACGATCGAGGAGGTGTAGGGGCATCGCCCTGGACAACGCCCCGGGGCGGGGCTCCGCGCTCGTGATCCGCGTGCCCGTCTTCGTCTGCGGGCAGCCGGACCGCGGCGACGACGGGGCCGCGTTCGCCGCCGCGGAGCTCCTGGGCGACGATGTCCGCGCCCGGGCCGAGATCGTCTTCGCCGGTCAGCTCGACGTCATGCTTCTCGTCGACCTCCCGGCCGATGGTCCCTGCGTCGTGGTGGACGCGGTGGCCGGCCTCGAGCCGGGCGAGATCTGGGTCCGCCCCCTCGCGGCGCTCGTCGACCGGGCCCGCTCGCTCGCCGATGGCGGTCGCGCCCCGGAGCCGCGTTCCTCGCACGAGCTCCCGCTCGACCAGGTGCTGAGCCTCGCGGCCACGCTCCGCGACGCGCCGCCGGCCGGCACGTTCGTTGGGATCGGCGGCTCCTGTTGGGACCTCGGAGCACCGCTCAGCGACCCGGTCGCGGCCGCCCTGCCATCGTTCGCGGCGGCGATCACTGCGGCCGTGGCCGACGCCGTGGAGGACCGTGCCGGGCGGTCGGGCGGACGCGGGCAGCCGGGCGGTCGCGGGGCGCCGGAGCAGCGCGGGAAGCCGGAGCAGAACGGGCCACCCTGATCGCTCGGCGCGATCACGGGCGCAGTGCAGGCCCGCTGGCGACCCTACTTCGGGTAGATCCCGTCGATCGTCGTGGCGTCCACCCACTCGGGCTCGATGAGCAGGAGCGGCTGGACCGGCGTGCCGGCGATGAGGTCGAGCATCGCGGGCACGATCGTGGCGCCGAAGCGCTCCGGGAAGTAGGCCGCGTCGCCGAGGTAGTGGTCGTTCGTCCGGATCGCGTCGCGGGCCGCGGGCGTGGCGCCCTGGCCGGAGACCCAGACGTCGCCCTCGCGCCCGGCGGCCTTGGCGCCCTCGAGCGCGCCGAGTGCCGCGTCGCTGTTCACGGCGACGACGATGATCCGCGACTTGCCCGCCAGGTTCGAGAGGACGGTGCCGATCGCGTCGCGCGCCGCCGCCTGCGTGTCGATGGCTGCGCCGACCTGCTCGTTCGTGACCGGGCAGCTCTGCGCAAATCCCTGGCGATAGCCCTCCATCCGGCGCTGGCTCTTCTCGCCGGCAATCATCGATTCGAAGGAGACGTACGCGTCGTACGTGCAGGACCACGTCTTCTTGACCCACTCGCCGACCGCGCGGCCCGCGATCTGCCCGGCCCGCAGGTCGTCGGCCGAGACGAGGGTCTTCTGGCAGGGTTCCTGGGCAAACTCGACGGCCACGACCGGGACGCCGGAGGGCGTGTCGCCGCAGACGACGGCCGGGTCCGCGAGGGTGGCCTGGAACTGGATCACGCCCTTCACCCCGGCATCGGAGAGCGTCTTCATGCAGCCCGGCACCCTGGCCGGGTCGAGGGCCGCGTCGCACTCGACGAGCTCGGCACCGGCAACGGTCGCCTGGTCGCGGATCCCCTTCGAGACCTCGGCGACATAGGGGACCTGCTCGCCGTACGAGACGTAGCCGAGCTTGATGGCCGTGCCGGATCCGGCCGTCGCGCCGGTGTACGGGTTGGGCGACGGGGCGGTCGTCGGGGCGAGCGTCGGCGTAGGCGACGCCGCGACGCCGGTGGTCGGCGCACAGGCCGTGACCGCGAGCGCGGCGACGGCGACGAGCGCTGCGACGCGGCCGCTCCGGGCGGGCATCGACGGGCGCGGGTTGAGCACGGTGGTCCTCCGGTGGATCGGGGTCGGGGCCGGCGGCATGGTCGCCCGTGGCGGGTGCGGCGCCGACCCGGCCAAGGATACGGGATCGCCGCCGCGGAGGCGGCGCGAGGCAGGGCGGTCAGGCCGCCCGGGATCGCGGAGGCCGACTGGCGGCGGCACGGGTCGGCCGGCGGGGCAACTTAGCCGGCGGCGGACTCCTCGATCGACCCGAGAACCGCGTTGGCCGGCGCGAGCCGGGCGTGCAGGTCCTCGTAGACGGGCGC
>JBBSAS010000308.1:0-2623 GCA_038252055.1 Candidatus Limnocylindrales bacterium | reverse complement strand
CGTGGAGGAGACTCGGCCCTTCCTGCGAAAATACCTCCTCGCCCTCGGCCTGACGGTCCTCGCCGGCGCCTCGATCGTCGCGGCCTTCGTCCTCCTCGTGGTCGGGCAGGTGGCGGGCACGGAGATCGCGCGCCAGCTCGGGCTCGGCGGCGCCGCCGCGGCGGCGATCTCGGTCGTCCGCTGGGCGTTGACGATCGTCTTTCTCGTCATGGCAGTCCTGGTCCTCTATCGGCTCGGGCCCAATGTCCGCCTCGACCTGCGGGCCGTTCTTCCCGGTGCAGTCACTTTCGTGGCCGGCTGGATCGTGGCCACGCTCGCGTTCGGCGTCTACGTCGCGAACTTCGGGTCGTACGGGGCGACGTTCGGGGCGCTCGCCGGCGTCGCGATCCTCATGATCTGGTTCTACCTGACGGCCTTCATCCTGCTCCTCGGCGTCGAGATCAACGACCTGCTCCGCGACTGGCGCACCTGATCCGGTGGACCAGGTCGACCGGATGGGGGAGGGGCTCGCGCGGGCGTTCTCGACCTGGCCGAGCGGCTCCCGCTGATCCTCCTCGGCTTCCTGGTCTTTCTCGCGTTCGTCGTCGCCTCGCAGCTTGTCGGGCGCGCGGTCCGGAGCGGCCACCTGATCGAGAACGGCTCCTTGCGCGCCCTCGTCTCGAGCCTCGCGTCGGGCGCGATGATCGCGTTCGGAGTCGCCCTCGGACTCATCATCGCCCTGCCCGGGGTCAGCTTCACCGAGCTCATCGCCAGCCTTGGCGTCGGCGGGATCATCCTCGGCTTCGCCCTCCGCGACATCCTGGAGAACTTCATCGCCGGAATCATCACCTGGCCCGCCGCCCGTTCATCGTTGGGGACCAGGTCCGCTCCGGCGAGCACGAGGGAACGGTGACGGAGATCAACTTCCGGTCCACGGTGCTGCGGACCTACGATGGGCTCCGGGTCTTCATCCCGAACGGCTCGCTCCTCACCCAGCCCGTCGAGAACCTCACGAGCTACGGTGAGCGCCGGTCCGAGGTCGCGCTCGCCATCCACCAGCAGGCGTCGGTCGCCGACGCGCGCCGGACGATCCTCGACGAGCTCGCGTCGATGGAGGAGGTGCTCCGCGAGCCGCCGCCCGAGGTCCTCTTCGCCTCGATCGGGGAGTCGGCCAACAACCTGAGCGTCCTCTACTGGTCGCGTCCGCCGACGCGGATCCACCAGCGAACCACCGCGTCGGAGGTGACCGAGCGGCTCTACGAAGCCCTGATCGAGGCGGGGATCGAGTTCCCGTACCCGATCCAGACGATCCGCATCGACCGCTCGAACGGCGACTGACACGCCGGATCGGGGTGACGCCCCCCGCTGGGTCATTCGCGACCGGGGCCGCGTTCACCCGCGCGAAGCCGGCGTGTCGCGCCGGGAGGGGCCCGCGGTCCGGCCTCAGGTGCCGAGCATCGTGTCCAGCGACACGAATTCGAGGCCTGCTGCGCGTAGACCGTCGACGATCCTCGGCAACGCGGCGAGTGTGTGGTAGCCGCCGAGGTGCATGAGGACGATCGAGCCGCCCCGGGCGTTCGCCACGACCTTGGCGACGATCTCGTCGGTCGTCGGCCCGCCGTCGCGCACCGGCCGCCAGTCGATCGTGTCGACGTCCCACATGACCGTCCGGGCATAACCGGCCGCGCCGACGCCGGCGAGCACGTTCGCGTTGCTGCCGCCGTATGGTGGGCGGAAGAGCGGCTTCGGGTCCTGCGAGCAGTACGGTGAGACCGCTGCCTCTGTCCGGCGCAGCTCATCACGCATCTGGGCCCGCTTCAGGCTCCGGAAATCCGGGTGCGAGTACGAGTGGTTCCCAAGGGATAGAAGGCTGGGGTTCGCCTCGATCACCGCCAGGACCTGCCGCCCGACGTCGGTGTTCACGTTATCGGCCATCGCGCCGGTCATGAAGATGGTGGCCGACGTGTCGTGCTCGACGAGCCAGGCGACGATCGCCAGCGCGTCACCCACCCGTCCCCCCATGTCGAACGTCAGCGCCACCAGGGGGCGGGCGCGCGAGCCGTGCCGGACGAGCCGACTTGCCGCGGCGGGTGCCGGCGTGGCGGTCGGGCGGGGTGTGGGCCGCGGCGTCGGCTCGGCGGTGGGCGGCACGACCGCCGCCGGCGAGGCCGGTGGGGTCGCGGTGGGATCCGGCGTCCAAGCCGGGGAGACGGTCGGCGCCGTGATCGGCTGGGTGGCGGTCGATGGATCTGGGCTCGGCGTTGGCGCCAGCGTTGGGACGGGCGTGGGCGCCGGCGAGGCCGTCGAGGTGGCTGCGCAACCCGCGGCCAGCAGCACTGCGAGCGCCACCACCATCGCCGCCCGAATCCGGCCGGCCGGGTGTCCGGGGCGTCGCTCCGCGTCCATGCCGCCGCTACTCTATACCGCCGTCGGCGACCCCGACCCGCGGACCAGACGCTCTCCGCGTCCGGTCGCCGCGGGCGCGCCCATACGCGTCGAGCGTTGCCTCGAGGAGGGGGAGCATCGAGCTGACGCGCCGGGTTCGGATGATCGTGTCCCAGAGCGGCTCGAGGCGTTTCCAGCCGCCGGCGTAGGCGAGGTGGCGCGCCTTCTGGTGGATCGTCGCCTGGCTCGCGGCCCCGCG
>JBBSAS010000307.1:0-2629 GCA_038252055.1 Candidatus Limnocylindrales bacterium | reverse complement strand
GGCCTCCTCGTCGGGCTCGGCGTGGTCCCAGCCGCAGAGGTGAAGACCGCCATGGACGACGAGGAGCCGCAGCTCATCAGCCGCCGACCAGCGGGTGTCGCCCTCCTGGCCGCCACGGCCGGACGCCGCCTGCGCGACGGCGCGCTCCACGGAGACGACAATGTCCCCGACGTGAAGGCGCGTTCCCGGCGGGAGGAGGAAGGCCCGATCCGGACCAGGCGCCGGGTGCCCGGGTCGCATCTCGGTTCGCCGCGAGGGGCGGCCGGGATGCGGCGGGTAGACGTCGGGCGGCAAGAGGGGGAACGAGAGGACGTCGGTGGGGCCTGGCATCCCCATGTGGACCGCGTTGAGCGCCGCCAGCTCCGCGTCATCGGCGAGGACCAGGCCGACCGAGGCCGGGTCCGGTGCCCCGCCGGCTCGGAGCGCCGCCCGCAGGGAGCGCGCCAGGGCCGCGGCCGGCAGAACCCGTGGCACGCCCGCCCTGACCTCGAGGTCCACGCGGAGCGGCGGGAGGTAGAGCGAGCGCGTGAGGGCGGCGGACACCGGCGGGTCAGGCGCCGGGGCCGACGGCGTTGCGTCGCGCCTCGAGCTCCACCACCTTGTTCGTCGGGTAGGCGATCCGGTGGTGGTACATCCCGAGCAGCTGCGCGATGAACGCCTCGCGGATCCGGTCCAGGTCGCGGAAGGTCAGGTCGCACTCGTCGAACTGCCCGTCGGCGAGACGCTCCTCGATGATCCGGGCCACCATCGCCCGGATCGTCGGCTCGTCCTGGCTCGCGAGCGATCGCACCGCGGCCTCGACACCGTCCGCGAGCATGAGGATCGCCGCCTCCTTCGTCTGGGGTCGCGGTCCGTTGTGGCGGAATCGCTGCTCGGGAATCGCGTCCGCGGCGGCCCGGCCGGCGTCCGTCTCGAGGCCCCCGAACGGTGCCGCGGCCTCCTCGCGGGCCTTCGCCCAGAAGTAGCCGAGCCGCGCCGTCCCGTGGTGCTGGGGGATGAACGCAATGATCGGAGTGGGAAGGTTGCTCCGGTAGGCGATGTCGATCCCGTCGGCGACATGCTGCTTGAGCACCTGGGCGCTCATCTCGGGGGTGAGCTCGTCGTGGACGTTCGCTCCGCCGCCCTGGTTCTCGATGAAGCCGCCCGGGTTGGCCAGCTTGCCGATGTCGTGGTAGTAGGCAGCCACGCGGACGAGGAGCGCGTCGGCGTCGATCGCCTCGGCGGCCCGCTCGGCGAGGTTGCCGACCATGAGCGAGTGGTGATAGGTCCCGGGCGTCTCGAGGACGAGGCGCCGGAGGAGCGGCTGCGAGGCGTTCGCCAGCTCCAGGAGCTGGAAGACGGTGAGGATCCCGAACAGGTTGCCGACCACCTGGAACGTGCCGACGACGATGATCGCCGACCCGACGCCCGCGGCGAGCGAGGCGCCCCAGAGCTGGAGGACCCCAGTGAGGTCGCGGGTCCCGAGGAGCGAGAAGATCGTGACGACGATGACGTTGGCGACGACGATCGCGAGGCCCGCCTGGAGGAAGATCCCAACCCGATCGCCGCGGCGGATCGCGATGACGCCCGCCAGGCTGCCCACGAACACGTACGCGGTGAGCTCGAGGGAGAGGCCGTTCGTGGCACCGGCCATGATCGCGAGGAAGGCGCTGATCATCGTCGCCGGGCCGGCGCCGAGGAGGATCGCCACGAGCATCGACGCCGCGGCTCCAGGCACGAAGAACGGCAGGATCGAGCGGCCGGCCGTCAACCGGTAGACGAGGGCGGTGAGGAGGAGGACGAGGCCGAGGAGCGCGAGCGCGCGCGCCCGGTGCCAGAGCTCCTGCCGATAGCGCCAGATCCAGGCGAGAAGCAGCACCACGATGAGCACCGCGAGGAGGAACCAGCCCGCCAGGCGGGCGACGTCGAGCCGGGCCTCGGTGAGGCCGAACGCCTCGAGCTTGGTGAGCTGCAGCGGCGTCACCTGCTGGCCGGCCTCGACGATGAGCGCCCCCTGCGGGATGAGGTAGGAGACCGGCTCCACCGCCGCGGCGGCGGCATCGCGGGCGGCGGTGTCGAGTGTCTCGCTGAACGTGGCGTTCGGGACGAGGAGGGGGGCGACGATCGCGGTGGCGAGGGCACGCTCGTCGTCGGTGAGGGCCGCCGAGAACCGCTCCGGGAGGTTGCGGCGGGTCTCCTCGAGGGTGGCGTCCCGCAGCTCCGCCCGCTGGACGAGCGCGAGGACGCGCGCCGCATCGGCGCTCACGAGCGCCCAGCGCTCGGGATCGAGCGCCACCAGGGTCGTTCGCTCGTCGGCCGGCAGACCGGGGAGGACCGTGGCAAGAGCCGCTTCGCGGTCCTTGGCGCTGACGCCGTCTGCAAACGCGGCATCGACCGGGGCGAGCGCCTCGGCCAGCGCCGCGAGCTGCTGGCGGGTGAGGGCGGCGGCCGACTCGGCCTTGTAGTCGTACTGCGGCGGGACGGCAGCCCGGGCCGCTTCCCGCGCGGCGTCGGTCTCGATCGCGCTGTCGAAGACCATCGAGCGGGGAGCCGTGACGTTCGCGGGCGCCACGTCCCCGACCCCCAGGTTCACGGCGTTGGGAAGGTCGTCCATCGCCAGGACCGCGGCGAGGCTCGTGACGAGAAGGGC
>JBBSAS010000306.1:0-2637 GCA_038252055.1 Candidatus Limnocylindrales bacterium | reverse complement strand
CTGGGGCGAGCACCGCGAGCTGGTGACCCTGTGACGGGTCAGAGAGGTGGTCGAATGGATAGTCGTGCGGTTCCGCCGAACGTTCGCAGCGTGGGGCGCGTCCACCACGTTGCCGTCGTCGTCCGATCGATGGAAGCGGCGCTCGGCTTCTACCGCGATGCGCTCGGCCTCGCGCCCGGGCCGGTCGTGCCGATCCCGTCTGACCGGGTGAACATCGCGTTCCTGCCGGTCGGCGAGGTGATGATCGAGCTGGTCGAGCCGACGGACGGCACGACGGGCGTGGCCCGCTTCCTGGCCGGCCGCGGCGAGGGCTTCCATCACGTCTGCTTCGAGGTGCCCGACATCGCGGCGGCGCTGACACAACTCGGGCTCGACGGCGTCGAGCTCATCGACTCGGCGGCCCGCCCCGGCGCGGAGGGCCCGGTCGCCTTCCTCCACCCCAAGAGCTGCCACGGCGTGCTCGTCGAGCTGATCGAGGCGCCCGGCGGGCCGGCCTGGGCCGCCCTCTACCCGGACGGCTTCCGCGCCCCGGACGCTGGGCGGTAAGGGATCCTCCCCGGAGCAGTGGGCCCCCCGGAGATTCGGCATGGGCGGTGATCCGGCCACCCGGGTCACCGCGGAGCTCGAGGTCGGCGCGCCACGCGGTGCCGCACCGCAGGAGCGCTTCCGAGGTCCATCGGCTTGCGGGTCTCGTGGGTCTTCCCCCGGGCTCGGGCCGGGCCAGCGAGCTGGAGCCGATCCTCGCCCCGGGTGATCATCACGGGGCGTGGAGCGTGTACACGGCTGCCTCCGTGATGGCGGCACGCTCCAGCTCGAGGCTGGTCCGGACGCGATAGGTGGCCAGGCGCTCCAGGCCCGGGGGCAGGTACGTCCGGCCCGGGTCGCCGAGGAGCACCCGGGTACCTCGCCGGGCGGCGACCCGGAGCCAGTCCAGCATCCGGGCGGCCATCGTCTCCTGGTAGCAGACGTCGCCGGCGAGGATGACGTCGCAGGGCGGGGGAGGTGCATCGAGGACGTCCCCGCGGCTGACGTCGATGCGGACGCCGTTCGCCCGGGCGTTGACGGCGATCGCCGCTCGCGCCAGGGGATCGATGTCGGCGGCCCGGGCGGTGGCGGCACCCGATCGCAGGGCGACGATCGCGCAGAGACCAGAGCCGGCGGCAAGGTCGAAGATGCGCCGTCGGGCCACCTCGTCGGGATGGTCCACGAGATACCGCGAGACGGCAAGCCCGCCCGCCCAGGCGAACGCCCAGTACGGCAGGTCAGGGTCCGGGTGCCCCAGCGCCTCGGCAGCACGCCGGCCTACCTCCGACACGTCATCGGCCAGGTGAAGACGCACGCCGGGCAGGTCCGGCACCGGGCGAAGTTGCGTGGCGCGGCGGATGAACGCCCGCAGCTCAGCCGGCGACGATGCCATCGCGGTCCGCCCGGCCCGGGTCTATCCCCGGAAGCCGGCCTCGCGGAGGAGGGCGGGGAGCTCGGTGGGCGAGGAGGCGACCCGGATTCCGGCCGCCTCGAGCGCGGCGACCTTCTCGGCCGCCGTGCCGCGGCCGCCCGAGATGATCGCCCCGGCATGTCCCATGCGCTTGCCCTCGGGCGCCGTCCGCCCGGCGATGAAGGCGGCCATCGGGACATCCCGCAGGTGCTCGGCGGCCCACGCCGCAGCCTCCTCCTCGGCAGCCCCGCCGATCTCGCCGATGAGGACGATCGCCTCAGTTCCCGGGTCGGCCGCGAAGAGCTGGAGGACGTCGAGGAACGTCGTCCCGATGATCGGGTCGCCGCCGATGCCCACGCAGGTGCTCTGCCCGATCCCCGCGTCCGTCATTGCCTGGACCGCCTCATAGGTCAGCGTCCCCGACCGCGAGACGACGCCGACCGCCCCCTCGCGATGGATTGCGCCGGGGATGATCCCGACCTTGGCCCGGCCCGGCGACGTCGCCCCGGGGCAGTTCGGCCCGATAAGGCGCGCTCCCGCGGCCCGGACGACCTCGACGACCGGCAGCATGTCGAGGGTCGGGATCCCCTCCGTGATGCAGAAGATCGTGGAGATTCCCGCGCCGACCGCCTCGAGGATCGAGTCGGGCGCGCCGGCGGCCGGGACGAAGATGCAGGACGTGTTGGCGCCGGTCTCCGCTGCGGCCTCGGCGATCGTGTTGAAGACCGGGACCCGGTTGTCGAGGGCATGGAGGCCGCCCTTGCCCGGGGTCATCCCGGCGACGATGTTCGTCCCGTAGTCGAGCATCTGGCGGGAGTGGAACTCGCCCTCGCGACCGGTGATCCCGTGAACGACGAGCCGCGTCTGGCGATCGATGAGGATGCTCATGCCGCGCCTCCGGCGTTCCGAGCCGCGGCATCTCGAGCCGCTCGATCCCTGGACCCTGCCGCCTCGCGCGATGCGGCGACCGCCTTCGTCGCCGCCTCGTCGAGCGTCGCGGCCGTTTCGAACCGCGCCTTTTCGAGGAGGCGTCCCGCCTCGTCCGCGTTCGTGCCGACGATCCGGACGACCATCGGGACCTCCCGTTCCTGGCGGCTTCGCGCGTCGATCAGCCCCCGGGCCACCTCGTCGCCGCGGGTGATCCCGCCGAAGATATTGACGAGGATCGCGTCCACCTTCGGGTCGGCGAGGATCAGGCGCAT
>JBBSAS010000305.1:0-2659 GCA_038252055.1 Candidatus Limnocylindrales bacterium | reverse complement strand
GCCGTGCGCCGCGGCTGCGGGGCGTCACCCCCAGAGCGCGTCGATCGAGAGGTAGCGCTCGCCCGTGTCGTAGGCGAAGGTCAGGATCCGCGCGCCATCGGGCAACGACGGGATCAGCTGGGCCACCGCCGCCAGCGACGCGCCGGACGACACCCCGACGAGGATCCCCTCCTCGCGAGCCGACCGCCGGGCGTACTCCATCGCGTCGTCCGACGCGACCTGGATGATCCCGTCGAGCAGCTCCGTCCGCATGACGCCGGGGATGAACCCGGCGCCGATCCCCTGGATCGGGTGGGGGGAGTGAGTCCCGCCGGAGAGGACCGGCGAGAGGGTGGGCTCCACCGCGTGGACCTGGAGCGCCGGCCAGCGCTCCTTGAGGAGCTCCGCGACGCCGGTGATGTGGCCGCCGGTCCCGACCCCGGTCACGACGTGGTCGAGGCCGTCGGGGAAGTCGCGGAGGATCTCCTCGGCGGTCGTCCGGCGATGGATCGCCGGGTTGGCCGGGTTCTCGAACTGCATCGGGACCCAGGCGCCCGGGATCTCGGCGGCAAGCTCGTTGGCCCGGGCGATCGCGCCCTTCATACCCTGCTCGCGGGGCGTGAGCTCAAGCTCGGCCCCGTAGCCGGTCATGAGCTTGCGCCGCTCGATGCTGAACGACTCGGGCATGCACAGGATGAGCCGGTAGCCCTTGACCGCGCAGACGAGGGCGAGCCCGATCCCGGTGTTGCCCGACGTGGGCTCGATGACGACCGAGCCGGGCCGCAGGATCCCGCGCTCTTCGGCGTCCTCGATCATGGCGAGGGCGATGCGGTCCTTGATGCTCCCCCCTGGGTTGGCCCGCTCCAGCTTGGCCCAGACCTCGACGCGCGGGTCGAAGAGACGGTTGATCCGGACATGGGGGGTGTTGCCGATCGTGGCGAGGATGGTGTCGGCCTTCATGGGTCGATTCCTTTCCATACGTGCTTGCGAGCGTGCGTGCTGGCTGTCCCAAGCGTCGCGGCTGTTGCGGGGGCGCGGCTCCCGCGGCCGGTCGGCGGTCAGATGACGAAGTCGGCATCCTCGAAGCCGTCGCGGACGCGCCGGACTCGCACCTGGCCGGCCTGGGAGACGATCGAATCGGGCGGCACGCTGTTCGTGAGGAAGACGTTGCCGCCGACGATGCTTCGATCGCCGACGACGGTCTCGCCGCCGAGAACGGTGGCGTTCGCGTAGATCACGACGCCATTGCCGATCGTGGGATGGCGCTTCGTGCCGGCGGCGCTCTTGGCGACCGAGAGGGCTCCCAGGGTCACGCCCTGGTAGATCTTGACATCGTCGCCGATCACGGCGGTCTCGCCGATCACGATGCCGGTCCCGTGGTCGATGCAGAACGAGCGCCCGATCGAGGCGCCGGGGTGGATGTCGATGCCGGTGCGGGTGTGGGCGACCTCGGCGAGGAGCCGCGGCAGGATCGGCACGCCCAGGTGGTGGATCGCATGGGCGATCCGGTGGATCGCGACCGCGAGGAAGCCCGGGTAGGCCGAAACGACCTCGTCCACCGACTCGGCGGCGGGATCGCCGGCGCAGATCGCCTGGGCGTCGATGACAAGCCGGGCATGGATGTCGGGGAGCCCGGCCGCGAAGGCATCGACAACACGCTCGGCGTCCACGACGCGCCCGGCGTCAGAGTCCCCGGTGAAGGGGACGACGAGACGACGCAGGTCGCGCCGGACGAGGACGACGCGGGCCGCCAGCTCGTCGGCGTCAGCCGCCGGATCGTCGGAGAGCTGCGGGAAGAGGATCCCGAGGAGCCCGTCGGCAAAGGCGGCGACGTCGCGCTTGAGCGGATAGATGCGCCCACGCTCGACGCGCCCCGCGGCGAGCGCCTCAGCAAAGGCATGTTCGCGCAGGTGATCAGGTTCGGTGGTCATGTGGCTCCTTCGTGGCTTGCGCGACGCCGGATGGTCCAGCATGGCGCCGCGGGGCGGGTCCGTTCGCGTGGATGCCGTGCGCGCGTCGTGACGCGGGGGACGGCGGCGGGGACGCGAGGGCCGCGGGAAGGGCCGAGGGTCAGTGGGCGACCGCGGCCGTGCTCCGCACCGGCTCTCGCCGCGGACAGGAGCACCGGGAACCGCGCGGAAGGCGGCGATCGCGGGTCATCACGGGTGCAGCATACCCGGCGCGGCGCGATGCGTCAGCGCGGGTCGCCGACACCAGGGCCGCCGGCCTCCACGGCTTCCATGGCCTCGCGGAGGCGGGCGAGGCTGCCGGGGACCGCGGCCCGCAGGTCCTGCTCGATCCGGCCGGCGGCCAGTGACGCCAGACCTCGCGGCTGCACCGTGGCCCGGACGGAGATCCGCGAGCGATCCGCGTCGAGCGGCTCGACGATGCAGGTCGCGGTCAGGTCGAAGAAGCTCGAGGAAGCATCAATCGTGATCGAATGCGGTGGGTCCAGCGCCTGGACGCGGCCGAGCGCGATGACCTCCAATCCGCCCGGGCCCGACGACACGAGGCGGAACCCCGAGCCAGCGCGGAGGTCCGTCGATCCGGGCGCGGCCTCCATCGGCTCGGCGCGACGGACTCCCGGCAGCCACGCCGGATAGGACTCCAGGCGCGTGACGACGGCGAACGCCGCTGCCGGGCCTGCCGCCACGTCAACGCTTTCGTTGATCTCGATCAT
>JBBSAS010000304.1:0-2661 GCA_038252055.1 Candidatus Limnocylindrales bacterium | reverse complement strand
GGCCGGGTACGTGTTGATCACGAGCATGCCATCCACGACCTGGATGGTGGACGTGTCCCCCTTCAGGAAGGCGACCGCCTGGCCGTGGACGGAGCGCATCGCCTGGGTCCAGACGGCGGCGAAGGCGTCGCTGGCGTAGAGATCGCGGCTGATGCCGGCCACCATGTAGCGCCCGAGGGGCCCGAGGTCCAGGGCCTCGTCGAGCTGGTTCGTGGTCACGGTGGCGAGGGCATCCGTCACGGCCGGGTTCTCAGCCAGGGGAGCGGTGAGCGACACGAAGGCGTCGGTGTCGAGGACGGTGTGGTGGACCCACCACGTCGTCGTGGCGAGGACGAGGCTCAGGCAGGTGAGGACGAAGACCAGGCCGATGGCGAGACTGCGGAGGGCGCGGGCCGGCTTCCGACCGGTCTCTGGAGGGGTCGGCGCTGGCGCGGCCGGCATCGGCGCTGGGGCGGCGGGCAGCGGCGCCGGTTCGGCGGGCAGCACCGCGGCCGCGGTCGCCGTCGACGGCGCAGGCTGGGTGGCGGCGCCGTCGTCGGTCATGGTGCTCCCTCGCGCAGTCCGTCCCCCGCGGCGAAGGATACGGCCCGATCCCGCCGAGGAACAGCCCTCCCGTTGACGAGCCGTGGACGAGCCGTGGACGACCCGGAGGAGGCCCGGGTGGCGCTGCCCGACCCGCCGATCAGGCGGCCGGCGAGGCCTCGCGATCGAGCCAGTACGACTCGGCATGGATGTCCGCGGCGGTGAAGCCCCGGGCGGCGAGAGCCACGCGGGCTCCGGCGACCATCCCGGGGTTGCCGCACAGGTAGGCGACCGCGGTGGTCGGGTCCAGGCCGAGGAGCGGCCAGTTGTCGACGAGCACGGCCTCGGCACGGCCGGTGGCGCCGCTCCACTCGGCGTTGCGCGGATCGCGGGGCCGCGAGATCGTGGGCACGTAGCGGACGCCCGAGCGGCGGTCTGCGTCCAGGGCCCGCAGCTCGTCGGCGAACCCCAGCTCGTCGGCGTGGCCGGTCCCATGGAGCACCACGGTCGCCCTGCGCCGGCCGGCCCCCAGGCCGCCGCGGATCATCGCCATGAACGGGGCGATCCCGGTGCCGGTGGCCACGAGGAGGAGGGGCCGGTCGTCCTTCGCGTCGAGGGCGAAGCGGCCGCGCGGCGCTCCGAGGCGGAGGCGGCCGCCGACGGGAAGCTCCCAGAGGCGCTCGGTGAGGACACCGCCGTGCACGCGTCGGACGTGGAACTCCCGGGCCCGGCCGGCGCCGTGGGGCGTCGCCATCGAGTAGGGCCGCTGGACGACCGTCCCGGCGACGGCGAGCCCGAGGGTGGCGTACTGTCCCGGCCGGTAGGTGTCTCCGTCGCCGTCGGGCAGGACGTGGAGGGTGGCGACGTCGGCGGTCAGGTCGAGGCGATCGACCAGCGTCGCGTTCGCGCCGTCCATCAAGCGGCGGCGTCCGCGGCCGCCTCGACCGCGGCGCGCGCGGCGTCGGGATCGCGGTACCACGTCCGGTCGATCGCGGCGAATGCGGCCCAGGCCCCCGGCAGGTCCCTGGCCAGGTAGATCGCTCCCTGGGGGCACTCGGTGACGCAGGCCGCGCACTCGATGCAGCCGTCCGGGTCGATGTAGGCCTTGCGATCGATGCCCGGCTCGAAGGTGATGCAGTCGACGGGGCAGCTCTCGATGCAGGCCTGGTCCTGGTGGTCGATGCAGGGAGCGGCGATGACGTAGGTCATGGTGATCCTCGCTGGCGTGGGTGCCCGGCACCTCCGTTCGAGGCGACCGGTAGGCAAAGGTTTCACGACGGCCGTGGGCGGGCCGTGTGGCGGAGATGGGCGAATGCCCACGCGGGGCGTGCGGCCGACAGCGGAAGGCGCTCGTCGGCGCGATCCCGACCCCGTCGTCCGCGGCCGGTCAGAGGCAGGCCGCCAGGATTCCGGCGATCTCGTCGTCGGCGAGGACGATCGGGTTCGTCCGCATGCTGCTGCCCCGGCTGTCGATGACGATCGCCGGCAGGTCGGTCATGGCAACGCCGAACGACGCGAGCCGAGGCAGGTCGAGCACGGCCGTCCACGTCTCGAGGGTCGCGAGGAGCGCCTCGCGGGCCGCGGCGTCGGGCAGGGCCGCGTCTCCCGCCAGGATCCTGCCTGCGTCGGCGTAGCGAGCCAGTGCCGGATGGTCGGGAGCGCGCGACGCGAGCGCGGCGAGGTTGGCCCTGGTCGTCGCGGCGAGGAGGATCCCGCACCCGGTCCCGTGGGCGACCGGGAAGCGCGCCCCGAGGGCAGCCACGATTCCGTGGACGGCCCCGAGGCCGGCGTTCGCGAGGGCCATTCCGGAGCAGCAGGCGGCCCAGGACATCGCGGCCCTGGCGGATGCGGTCGTCTCAGCGGGCGCACCGGTACGTGCGGCGGCCTGCCAGGCGGGGAGGGCGCCCGCCGCGGCGCCGAGCCCGCTCCGGGCGATCGCGTCAGTGAAGGGCGACGCGCCGGTGGAGGTGAGCGACTCGAGGAGCTGGGTGACGGCGTCCATCCCGTCGCCGGCGATCACGGCCAGCGGGCAGTCCGCGAGGAGGTCGGGATCGAGGATCGCGACCCGCGCGACCAGCGACTCGTCCCGGAACGACTTCTTGTACGGCGTGCCCGCGAGACCGGGGCTCGCGTCCCCAG
>JBBSAS010000303.1:0-2676 GCA_038252055.1 Candidatus Limnocylindrales bacterium | reverse complement strand
GGGGACCGGCGGGGGCTCACGGCGGCGGATCGCGGGGCGGCGTCAGCGGCCGGCGAGGTCGCGGGCCATGTCCGCGAACGTGCCGGGACCCGGGCCGGCAACGCCGTGCGGGTCGGTCGGGTCGTGCTCGTCGAACGCGATCCCCATCGCGCCGAGGGCCTCGCGGGTGGCCGCCGGGTCGCTCGTCGTGAGCATCAGCTCGCCGTCGGTGTCCTCGGCCACGCCGACGATCCCGGTGATGTTGACGCCGCGATCGCCGAGCGCCTGGGCGGCCCGGGCGAGCGAGCCTGGACGGTCGTCGAGCCTCACGGTGAACCAGGTGGACATGGGGCCTCCGCTGCGGGTCGGCCCATCGTACCGCGCCGGGCGCCGGCGGTGCGGCGCGCGGCGTTCCGGGGCAGGCCCGCGCCGCAGAAGGCGACCCCGGCGCGCAGGGGCGATGACCCGCGCCGTTTCCTGTCAAGAGCTCGCCCTGTGAGCGGTATGCGCGCTGTAAGGCGGCTCGTCAGGTTCCGGGACGAGCACCCGAGCACGGCCCCGGGCGGCAATCCTGCCAGAAGCCCGTGGAGGAGAGCCGTTGACAGGATCGGAGGCGAGCGACCTCGGATACGGATCGCCACAGCGACATTCGACAGGATGCACGCGGGCCCCGGCGCCTGTCTGGTGCGCCGGGGCGGAATCGGGCACGGCGGAACCGGGCACGGCGGGGCGGGTCTCGCGACGCGGCGTGACTGGCACGCGCGGCGGGTCTCACGGCGCGGGAAGCCGCGCTACGATCCCGTCATGCAGCCGGCAACCGCCCCGACGATCCAGCTCTTCGGCCTCGCGGATTCGCGCGCCACGCGAGCGGCGCTCCGCTTCTTCAAGGAGCGGCGGGTCGTGGTCACCGTTGTGGATCTGCGGCGGCGGCCGATCGCGCCGGGCGAGCTTCGTCGCTTCGTCGAGCGGTTCGGGGCCCGCGCGCTCGTCGATGAGGAGACGAAGGCATGGCGCGATGCCGGCCTCGGCTATCTCCGGATGGACGATGCCGAGCTGGCCGAACGACTCCTCGCCGACGTCCGCCTCCTGCGCCTCCCGCTGGTGCGCCGCGGGAACGAGGTGACCGCCGGATCGGCCGAGGCGACCTGGAAGGCCTGGCTGGCGCCGCGGGCGGCGGCGACGGCGGCAACCAGCGGGGCGTCCTCGCGGAGTGCGGCCGGCGCCGCAACGTCCTCGCGGGCAACAGGGCGCGCCGGGATGCCGTCGCCGCCCGCGACGGACCCTCCGTCGCGGGCACCCTCCGGCGCTCGCCCGACCCAGAACCCCTGAACGAACCGGAGGCACGCCCCATGCCCGACGCCGACGACACCATTCCCCGGCCGGCACCCCCGTCGCGCTCGGAGGGAACGCCCGCCAGCGCCGCCGAGGCCGCGAGCACCGCCGGGGCCGATGGCGCCCGCCCCGAGATCGGGGCCGCCAGCGCCGCCGGGGCTGCCAGCGCGGCCGGCGAGCCGATGTCGCCCGGCCGGGACCGGCTCCGCGCCGGCCGCCTCATCGTCCGCCGGGACGCGGTCGAGCGACAGGCGCCGACCGCCATGCGCCAGGCCGACGAGCAGCTCCTCGGCAACCAGTCCGCCTCCTTCACGGCCACCGATCCCTGGCGCGTCCTCCGGATCACCGCGGAGTTCGTCGAGGGCTTCGACGCGCTCGCCCAGGTGGGTTCGGCGGTCACCGTGTTCGGGTCGGCGCGGGTGGAGGAGGGGACGCCGCTCTACGAGACGGCACGCCGACTCGGTGCCGCCCTTGCAGAGGCCGGCTTCGCCGTGATCACCGGCGGCGGGCCCGGGATCATGGCCGCGGCGAACCGCGGCTGCCACGAGGCGGGGGGCTTCTCGATCGGCTGCAACATCGAGCTGCCCCACGAGCAGTGGCTCAACCCGTGGGTGGACCTCGGGATCGAGTTCCGCTACTTCTTCGTCCGCAAGACGATGTTCGTCAAGTACGCAGAGGGGTTCGTGATCCTGCCCGGCGGAATGGGCACCCTCGACGAGTTCTTCGAGGCCCTCACTCTCATCCAGGTGGGCAAGATCCGCCACTTCCCGGTCTTCCTCGTCGGATCGGCGTACTGGGACGGGCTGCTGGGCTGGCTTCGCTCGACGGCGATCCCGGCCGGCATGCTCACCGAGGACGAGCTGGCGCTCGTTCGAGTCTCGGACGACGTCGTTGAGGTCGCCCGGGAGATGCGCGCGTTCGTCGACCTGAACGGCGGCCTTCGCGACCGGGCGGGGCTCGGCCCGGAAGCGTGAGCCCCCCGGACGCGTGAGCCGCCCGGACGCGTGAGCCGCCCGGACGCCACGCCGGAGCCGAGGCTCAGTACGGGAAGGTCGAGGCCCAGTCCATCGACGGGACGGACATCCAAGGTCGAACCTCGAGCGTCGTTCCGCGCCGCGGCGAGAGGAGCCGCGTGATCGCGGTCCCGCGCGACGTCCCGTCGCCGTCCACGCCGCGATCGACGAGCGCGTAGAGGTCGGCGAGCCCGTCCGCGTTGACGTCCGACGTGCTCCAGCGTGTCGCATCGAACGGGAGGGTCAGCGTGCTCGTCAGCCCGATGGGCGAGAACGAGCTTGCCATCGTCCCGCTCCGATACGCAATGACCCGCGACCCGGTGCCGCTCCGGCGAACGAGGATCAGGTCGTC
>JBBSAS010000302.1:0-2688 GCA_038252055.1 Candidatus Limnocylindrales bacterium | reverse complement strand
GGCGGCTACCACGGCCGGACGGCCCAGACGATGGCCCTCACCACGGCGAAGAACGTCTACCGGGCCGACTTCGAGCCGCTGCCGGGATCGGTCTACGCCACGGCCTACCCGTACTGCTATCGAGCTCCCGGCGGGGCGCACGATCCGGCGGCCTGCACCTGCGACTGGGAGGAGCAGCTCGACCTGACCCTCCGCACCCTGACCTACCCCGAGCACGTCGCCGCGATCCTCGTGGAGCCCGTCCTCGGGGAGGGCGGCTACATCGTTCCACCGCCGGGGTTCCTGCCCCGCCTGCGCGAGATCACCCGTTCACACGGGATCCTCCTGATCGCCGACGAGGTCCAGACCGGCGTCGGCCGCACCGGTGAGCTCTTCGCCGTCCGCCACTGGGGCGTCGAACCCGACATCCTCGTTTTCGCCAAGGGAATCGCCTCGGGCCTGCCCCTGTCGGGGATCCTCGCCCGGCCCGAGCTCCTCGCCGCCTGGCGGCCGGGTGCCCACGGCGGGACGTTCGGCGGCAACGTCGTCGCCTGCGCGGCGGCGAACGCCACCCTGGACGTGATCGAGGACGAAGGACGCGTGGCGAACGCCCGGGAGCGCGGCGTACAGCTCCTGGCGGGCCTGCGCGCGATCGCGGGACGGTCCCCGGTCGTGGGCGACGCCCGCGGGCTCGGTTGCATGGCTGCCATGGAGTTCGTACGCCCGGACGAGGGCGACGGGCGCGTGCCGGACCCGGATCTCGCGAAGCGTGTCCTCGCGGAGGCGCTGGAGCGGCACCTCATCGTCCTGTCGGCCGGCCCGTATGCCAACGTCGTGCGGATCATCCCGCCCCTCGTGACCACAGCCGACGAGGTGGACCTGGCGCTTCGCATCCTCGAGGAGAGCGTCGCGGCGGCGACGTCGGCGGCCACCTCCGCCACGGCGGCCACGGCGTGACCGCTTCCGGCGCGCCCACCCCGCGCACCCGGGTGCGACGCTTGCCGAAGCGGGCGGCATATGACGCCGCGACCGTCACCGCCGTGCTGGATGCCGGCGTGGTCGCGCACCTCGGGTTCATCGAGGACGGGCAGCCGTACGTGATCCCCACCCTGTACGCGCGCGTCGGTGACGCCGTCTACGTACACGGCTCCCCAGCCAGCCGCGCGATGCGCGTCCTGGCCGCCGGCACGCCCGTCTGCCTGGCGGTGACCCACCTCGATGGGTTCGTGCTCGCGCGCTCCGCGTTCCACCACTCGGTCAACTACCGCTCCGCCGTTGTCCTGGGTCGCGCACGCGCCGTCACCGACCCCGCCGAGAAGCGGCGCGCCCTGGAGGCGTTCATGGAGCGGCTGACGCCGGGGCGCTGGGCCGAGGTCCGGCCGCCGGACGAGCGCGAGCTCGGGGCCACGGCGCTCGCGCGCCTCGACCTCACGGAAGCGTCGGTGAAGCTGCGGGCGGGCGGGCCGGTGGATGATCCCGAGGATCTGGCCGGACCGGCGTGGGCCGGCATCGTCCCCCTCCGACTGGCGGCCGGGGCGCCCGAGGTGGCCGCGGATCTGCGCCCCGAGATCGAGCCCTCGCCCGCCGTCCGGGCACTTCTCGAACGCTTCGATCCACGCCGCCCTGGATGATCCCCGCGCCCTCGGTGACGAACCTGACCAGACCGACGTCCCAGGGTCGGGAACCCGCCGATCGGTGCGCACCGATCGGCACGGCGGATGACGGCGGGCGGACGGCCCGAGATGAGTCCGAAATCGACTCGGAAGAGCGGTTGCCACGCTCATCGAGTGCGCCAAAGCGCGACGTCAGCGGATTCGCCGTGCTCAGGAGTCGCCCCCGCGATCCGGGAAACGACTCACCGCGGCGGGTCGGCCCTGGCCCAGCTCGGCCCTGCGCCGAGGGTCTCAGCCCCGCAGGCCGGCCAGGAGCTCCTCGTGGACGTGGCCGTTGGAGGCCACGAAACTCGGGACGTCCGCGCTTCGCGCCCCCGTCACGTCCGTGACCCGGCCGCCGGCCTCCTCGACAATGACGATGGGCGCGGCCACGTCCCAGGTGTGCATCCCTGTCTCGAACATCGCCTCGGCGGCTCCCTCCGCGACGAGCGCGTAGCCCCAGAAGTCGCCGAATCCACGCTCGCGCCAGCATCCGGCGAGCACGGCGTCGTAGCCCGGCATCAGGCCGGACCGGATGTCGTCACTCCGACTCCCGTAGAGGAGCTGGGATTCGGCGAGCCTCTCCACGCCACTCGTGCGGATCCGCCGGCGCTCGCCGTCGTGGGCGACCGTCCAGGCGCCGAGGCCGCGCGCGGCCCACCACCGCTGCCCGAGAGCCGGCGCCGAGATCGCCCCGACCTGCATCTCGCCCTCCACCTCGACCGCGAGGAGGGTCGCGAAGATCGGCACGCCCCGGATGAAGTTGTGGGTGCCATCGATCGGATCGATGTACCAGCGGATCGGCGCGGCGGCGTCCTCGTCCCCGTACTCCTCGCCGATCAGCCCATGGTCGGGATGGATGGCCCGGATCCGCTCACGGAGGAGATGCTCGATGGCGCGGTCGGCCTCCGTGACGAAGGTGCGGTCGGGCTTGCGGGTCGGCACGGCGCGCCGGTACCAGCGCAGGGCGATCCGGTCGGCCTCGTCGCAGAGCTCGAGGGCCAGGGCCAGCCAGCGAGCGAGGTCGGCCTCATCGGAGTGACGACGGCCGGCGCTC
>JBBSAS010000301.1:0-2707 GCA_038252055.1 Candidatus Limnocylindrales bacterium | reverse complement strand
CTCGCGGCCCCGCCTTCAGGCGGCGGTGACCTTCTCGTACGGCCACATCACGATCCCGCCGTCCATGAACGCGGCGTCCTCGTGCCCGGCGGCCCGGGCGATGAGGGCGGCCTCGTAGCCGCGCAGCGAGATCTTGCAGAACGTCACGATCCGGCGGTCGCGGGGAAGCTCGGCGATCCGCTTCCGCAGCTGTCCGAGCGGGATGTTGACGGCCCCCGGGATGGCGACGGCGGCGACCTCCGCCGGGCTCCGCACGTCGAGGAAGAAGATCGGCTCGCCCGCGTCGAGCATCGCCTTGACGGCCGCCGGCGGAAGCCCCTCGGCGACGCCGTCGAGCTTGTTGCGGAGGACGTCGCAGGCCGTGATCACGTTGTCCATCGCCGGCGAGAAGGGCGGCGCATACGTCAGGTCGGCCTTGGCCAGGTCGTCCACGGTGGCGCCGTACGTCATCGCCATCGCGGCGATGTCCACGCGCCGGGCGCCATCGCCCGGTCCCACGGCCTGGATGCCGAGGAGCCTCCGGGTCGCCCGGTCGGCGACGACCTTGAGCATGAGCATCCGCGCCGTCGGCATGAAGTGCGGCTTGTCCGGCGCCGGCGTCAGGGCCGTGACCACGTCGAATCCGGCGCCACGAGCCTCCGTTTCGCTCAGGCCGCTCCGGGCCACCCCGACGTCGAAGACCTTGCAGATGCTCGTCCCGAGGATCCCCGGGAACGTGTCGTTCCCGCCGCAGGCGTTCACGGCGGCGACCCGGCCCTGCTTGTTCGCGGTGGACCCGAGCGGCACGTAGGCCGGGCGGCCCGTGATGAGGTGGCGGGTCTCGACGCAGTCGCCGACCGCGAAGATGTCGGGGTCCGACGTCGCGAGGTGGTCATCGACGCGGATCGCGCCGGTCTCGCCGATCTCGAGGCCGGCAGCCCGGGCGAGGCCGACATTCGGTCGCACGCCGACGGCCATGATCACGAGGTCGGCCGGGAGGAGGCCGGCGGTCGTCTCGACCGATCCGACCGACTCCGGGCTGCCGGAGCGCGGCCGCATCGAGGTCACCCGTGTCGAGGTCAGGACCCGGACGCCCTTCGACTCCATGTGGGCCGCGACGTGCCATGCCATGTCGGCATCGAGCATCGGCAGGAGCTGGGGCAGCATCTCGACGACGGTCACCCGGCACCCTGATTCGACGAGGGCCTCGGTCATCTCCACGCCGATCAGGCCGCCGCCGACGATCACCACGTCGAGGGCCTGGCGGGCGGCGAGGCTCGCCTTGATCGCCTCCGCGTCCTCGACCCCGTGGAGCTTCAGGACGCCCGCGAGCTCGATCCCCGGCACCGGCGGCACCACCGGCTCGGCGCCGGTCGCAAGGACGAGCCGGTCATAGGGAATCTCGCTCTCGGCGCCATCCTCGAGGCGGCGCGCCGTCACGACCTTGCGGTCGCGGTCGATCGCGACGGCCTCTGTCCGGCTGTGGACGTGGACGTTCTTCACGTTCTGGAAGAAGACCTCGTCGCGGAGGGCCCCGGCGGGCGTCGACATCAGGTCCGCCTGCTCGCGAACGACTCCGGACACGTAGTAGGGGAGCCCGCATCCGGCGTAGCTGAGGAAGATGCCCCGTTCGAGGATCGTGACGTCAGCCTCCGGGTCGAGGCGGATGATCTTCGCCGCTGCCTTCGGGCCGGCCGCGACGCCGCCGATGATGACGATCCTGCGCTGGGACATGAGGGCACCTGTGATTGGGAAGCCGGGTGAACCGGCACACGTTGGAAGGACTCCCTGAGTATCAGGCGAAACTGGGCCTGGGCCCTAGGTCCGGATGCCCCCCTCCGCACGGGCCACAGGGTTCATCCCGGGAGGATCGTACCGATCCCCCGGGCCGTCGCGGTCGCGAGGATCGCGTCGGCGAAGACGAGATCCGCGAGGCCGGTTCCGAGGTGCGTGACGAGGACCCGCCCCTCCCCGGGGCGCGTAATGCAGTCGCGGATCGCCGTCCCGAGGAGCCCCGCCGGATCCGGGTAGCCGTCGAAGAGCCCGGCGTCCCGGCTGGCCCGGAACTGGCCCGCCTCGTCCACGAGGAAGAGGCCGGCCCCGCGGGCGACGTCGGCGGCGACCGAAGTCGCGTAATCGACGGCAATGATGAGGGCGCCCGGGGCGAACCAGCCGTCCGTCAGCACCTGGGTCACCGGGCCGAACGCGACGCAGGTCACGACGACGTCGGCGTCCTCCACCGCGGCGCGGGCGTCCGCGACGTCCCGGGCCGAGGCGATTCCCGGCACGGTGGCGGCGTGCGCCGCCAGTGCCGCCGCCCGGCCCGGATCGCGGTCGTGAACAGCGAGCGCCACGCCGGGCACAAGATGGCCGAGCACGGGCACGTGGGCGCGGCCCTGGACGCCGGCGCCGACGATCGCCGCCCGTGGGGCGGGTCCCGACGGCGGAGGCGCCCAGCGGGCGATCGCGGTCCCCGAGACGGCCGCCGTCCGCTCGGCGGTGATCGGCCCGCCATCGAGGATGGCGACCGGCGCGCCGGCGCGCGGGTCGTTCACGACCACGACGGCGTGGAGGGCGGGGACCCCGCGCTCCACGTTGCCAGGGACCCCCGCGATCCACTTCATGCCCAGGAGGTCGCCGCTGCCGTCGGCCGCGGCGCCGCGCAGGAACGACGGCATCGCGTGGGCGAAGGACCCGGCGGGCCGCGGATGGACGCCGATCTTCGGGG
>JBBSAS010000300.1:0-2720 GCA_038252055.1 Candidatus Limnocylindrales bacterium | reverse complement strand
GTCGATCACGATGAGATCCCCGAGGTAGCTGGCCAGGCTCGAGACGGCCTGCTGGAACTGGTCGAGGAGCGCGGCCTCGGAGATCTGGCTCCGCTCCTGGTACGTCAGGGCGAGGTCGTAGATCCGGTGCGCGGCCGACTCGGCGTCGTCCGGCTCGGGCAGCTCCGCCGGCTGGGTGGCCGCCCACGTGTCGGCGGCCGCAGCGTAGGCATCCTCGCCGGCGGGGGTGAGCGTCTCCTCGGGCGAGACGCCGGCGACGTTGAGCAGGTCGTCGGCCGCCGTCGGCTCGGGCGCCATGCCGGCCGCCTCGCGGGCCGACTCGGCGAACGCCGTGTAGAGGTCGGAGGGGTTGTAGAGCTCGACGAGCTCCGCGGCCGACTCGATGACCTCGGTCTCGCTGATCCACTCGCCGGTCGTCTCGTCCTGGTAGCGGGTGCGGCTGCGGAACGTGCAATCCGGGGCGATCGAAAGGTAGTCCGGGTCGTCGTCGATCAGGGTCAGGCCACCGATCTCGGCGATCCGGTCCGCGTTCGCCCGCAGGAACCCGTCGAGCTGCTCCGCCGCACGGGCCAGGAAGTCGGAGCGCTCGAGCGCGGCGTCGCGGGCGATCTCGCCGAGGAAGTCAGCGGTGTTGACGTCCATCTCGGGCTTCTCCTTCGTGTGGTCCGGGGTGCCTGGCGGGTGGTGCGAGGGTCTGACTGGCGACTGGCGGCGGGCAATGTCCGGGTCAGCCGCCGTCCTTGTTGAGCGTCTCGATGCCGAAGTACTTGAGGTCGGGTCCCATGCGCTCGCGCAGGAACATCGCGTGGTGCTTCTCGAAGATCCACTCGCCGGCCCGGTGGCCGAGGGCCGCCGTCGCCTCGTCGGCCTCGAGCTTGTCGAGCGTCGCGTAGTCTGGAAGGTCGAGGAGGATCACGTTGTCGTAGTCCCACCCGTAGGCGACGTTGTACCAGCCCAGGAAGCGGATCCCGAACTTCTCCTCGTAGTCGCGAACCTGGCGCGGGAAGAGCGTCCGCATGAAGAACTTGAAGAACGAGTCCCGGCCGTGGCGGACGTTGAAGAAGGTCGCGAGGACCGGCACCGGCTGACTCCCTCCTGCGGACTGGTGACGTTCTGTCGCCGGCTTCATCGCCGGCGCCGGCCTATTGTCGCACGCCCGGGTCCGGCTCCTCGGGGAGATCGGTCGGGAGTTGCTCGACCGGCGGGGGCGACTCGGCCGAGGGCGGCCCCTCCGGTTCGGAACCCGGCTGCGGGACCAGTTCCGGGCCTGGTTCGGGGCCCGGTTCCGGGCCTGGTTCGGGGCCCGGTTCCGGCTCGGGGCGCGGTTCCGGCTCGGCGGGCGTGGTGGATGGCATTGGGGCAGACGCCGGAGATGCCGGGGCAGCGGCCACCGGGGGAGCCGGCGAGTCCGGAGCGGCCTTCGGCGGGGTCCGCCGACGACGCGCCCGCCGATCGGATGCAGCCAGGCGAAGCAGGAAGACCACGGTCTGGGCCGTGAAGAGCAGGAGCCCAATCGCAACGAAGCCGAGGAGCGCCACGAGCTCCACCGGCCAATCGCTCTGAAGCCCGGCGAGCGCGACGGCGACGACGACACCGAGAGCGACGACCTGGGACCAGAAGCAGCCCAGGCCGGGGCCGCGCTCGGGATCGAGACCCGGTTCCCGGTGCTCCGGCCGGGGGGAGCGCACCCCAGCCGGCCTGGTGGCCCGTGGGGCCGGCTTCAGGACGGGCCAGGGAGCCGGTGGCGCCGCGCGCCGAGGAGGCCCCGCAACGCCGGCATCGCCCTCGTCGGCGACGTCCGGGCCGGGCGTCTCGGGGATGGATGGTTCGTCCGCCATGGGGTCCTCGCGCTGCCCCACGCAGGGCGTTGGATGATCGCCGCCACGATACCGCCCGCCGCCACGCGACGGTGGCCCGTCGGCCGAGGGAGGTCCGCCGCGTCAGGCGAGGCCACCCCCGTCGACGAGGAGGGTCGTCCCCGTCACCCAGGATGCCGCGTCCGAGACGAGGTAGCGGATCGCCTGCGCGATGTCCTCGGGCGTCCCGAGCCGCCGGAGCGGCCGATCCGCCGAGGACACGAGGAACGCCGCGACGTCCTCGCCGAGCTGCTGCGCCTCGGAGCGGAGGAGCGGCGTGTCCGTGTCGCCCGGGCAGACGCAGTTCACCCGGATCGACTCCGGGCCGTGGTCGATCGCCATTGCCCGGGTCAGGTTCACCACCGCGCCCTTCGACGCACAGTAGCTCGCCGCGCGCGGGCCGCCCTTGAGGCCCCACCCCGATCCGACGTTGACGATCGCGCCGCCGCCGTCCCGGGCCATCAGCGGGATCGCGTGGTGGCCCAGGAGGAAGACCGACGTGACGTTGACGGCCATCACCCGGTTCCACTCCTCCTCCGACGACTCCACCACCGAGGTCCGGCGGATGATGCCCGCGCTGTTGACGAGGATGTCGAGCCCGCCGAACACCGAGACCGCGGCGTCCACGACCCGGCGGCAGTCCGAGTCGGACGTCACGTCGGAGCGCACCGCCACGGCACGGCCGCCCGCGGCCTCGATCCCGGCCACGACGTCGGCGATCGCGGCGGCGTCCAGGTCCGCGGCCACAACGGAGGCTCCCTCGGCGGCGAGGAGGATCGCCGTCGCGCGACCGATGCCCGATCCGGCGCCCGTCACGATGGCTCGTCGGCCCTCGAGCTCTCCCATGGTCCGATCTCCCTATGC
>JBBSAS010000299.1:0-2721 GCA_038252055.1 Candidatus Limnocylindrales bacterium | reverse complement strand
GTCGATCCTGCCCGACGACGCGGTCCCCTCGATGACGTCCCTCACGGTTCCCAGCCGGAGCCGGGCCGCCGTGAAGGTGGCCTGGACGGCCAAGGACAACCTCGGCGCCACCGGCTACCAGGTTCGCTGGAGGCTGATGGATGGTTCCTGGTCGGTCCCCGTGACGGCGGATCGTTCGCCCTTCATCGCCACGCTCGCCACCGGGAGGTGGAAGATCGGCGTCCGGGCGACCGATGCCGCCGGCAACTGGAGCGACTGGCGCTACGGGTACGTCACCGTGGACGCGGCGGCCCCGGTCATCACGAGCCTCGTGCCCTCCCAGTGGATCCCTCGAGCCCCCGACCGCACGTTCCGCGTCTCGTGGAGCGCGACGGACAACGTCGGCGTGACCGGCTACCAGTGGCGGACCCTGGGGAGCGCGGGAACGTGGTCCACGCCCGCTTCGACGACCGCGCGATCGCGGACCTTCGTTCTCGGCGCCGGGCCGTGGACGATCGGGGTGCGTGCTCGTGACGCGGTCGGGAACTTCACCACCTGGCGCGAGATCCGAGTCCTCGTCCCCTACGACGACAGCCACTGGTCGTTCTCCTCGGGGAACGTCCGCCGGGCGAGCTCGTCCTACTACCGGGGAAGCATGGCGACGACGAGCCGGTCGGGGTCGCGGATGACCGTGACGTTCGCCGGCAGCGGTGTGACGATCATCGGGAGCTCGGGGCCGCGGTACGGCAGGATGAAGATCACGATCGACGGCCGCTCCTGGACGGTGGATGCCGGGACCTACCAGGGGATCCGCACCTCCGTCACCCGTAACCGGATCGTCCTCTTCGGGACGACGCTGGCGGCCGGCACCCACACGATGGTCATCACGAACCTCGCGACGTCGGGCCGGCCGACGATCGGGGTTGACGCCTTCGCCTTCGCCCGCTGACGGAGCTCGGAAACGAGCTCGTCCCGGGGCGCAGAGGGCACGCTGCCACGAGGTGGCGCCCTCCGCTGCGACGGATGGGGCAGAATCACGGCGACGCCGTCCGCATCCGCCCTCGACCCCAGCGAGACCAGGAGAACCGCCGATGACCGCCCAACCGCACCGGATCACCGTCATCCCCGGCGACGGGGTGGGGCCTGAGGTCGTTCGCTCGGCCCAGCGGATCATCGCCGCGGCAGGGGTCGCGATCGAGTGGGAGGAGGCCGAGGCAGGCGCGGAGGTCTTCCGGCGCGGCGACACCTCGGGCGTTCCCCGTGAGACCCGTGAATCGATCGAGCGGACACGCGTCGCCCTGAAGGGCCCCCTGGAGACCCCGGTCGGCTTCGGCGAGAAGAGCGCGAACGTCACCCTCCGCAAGCTCTTCGAGACCTACGCCAACGTGCGGCCGGCCCGCGAGCTCCCGGGCGTTCCCACCCGGTACGCGGGCGAGGGCGTGGACATGATCATCGTCCGCGAGAACATCGAGGACCTCTACGCCGGCATCGAGCACATGCAGACAGCGGACGTCGCCCAGTGCCTGAAGCTCATCAGCCGCAAGGGCAGCGAGAAGATCATCCGCTACGCCTTCGAGCTGGCCCAACGGGAGGGGCGCGCCAAGGTCAGCTGCGCCACGAAAGCGAACATCATGAAGCTGACCGAAGGTCTCTTCAAGCGGACCTTCGAAGCGGTCGCGACCGAGTACCCGGAGATCACGGCCGAGCACCTGATCATCGACAACGTCGCCCACCAGATGGCCAAGAACCCGGCCCAGTTCGACATCGTCGTCACGACGAACCTCAACGGCGACATCATCAGCGACCTCGCCTCCGGGCTGGTCGGTGGGCTCGGCTTCGCCCCGTCGGGCAATTACGGCGACGACGTCGCGATCTTCGAGGCGGTCCACGGCTCGGCGCCGAAGTACGCCGGGAAGGACGTCATCAACCCGACGGCCCTCATCCTCTCCTCGATCATGATGCTCCGGCACGTCGGGGAGACGGCCGCGGCCGATACGATCGAGGATGCCGTCCTGGCCACCCTGGAGGCCGGCACGGCCGTCACCCAGGATCTCGCCCGCCAGACCGGCGGCGACGTGGAGCGGGCCGCATCGACGAGCGGCTTCACGGACGCGATCATCGCCAACCTCGGGAATGCTCCCCGCACGGTTCCGCCGCGGGCGGACACGGAACGAGCGGCGGACACGGAGCGAGCGGTCAGTACGGCCGCCCCCCGGCCCCGCTGGGACTACAGTCCGGAGCGGTATGCGGCGATCCGCGAGGAGCTCGTCGGCGTGGACATCTTCATCGAGTCCGACGACGGCCCGGCCGTCATGGGGCCGAACCTCGAGGCGCTCACGGGCGACCCGTTCCGCCTCCTCTTCATCTCCAGCCGGGGAACCGTCGCCTACCCGGGTGCCGCGGCGGCCACGGACCACGTCCGCCACTACCGCTGTCGGTTCGTGGCGGCTGACGAAAGCGGGACGGTGACCGACGCGGACGTCCGTGACCTGCTCGGGCGCGTTGCCGAGCGCTACCCGTCCTGGAACCACGTGGAGAAGCTCCGCCGCTACGGGGGCGAGGACGGGTTCACGAAGGCGCAGGGTCAGTAAGTCATGACGCACACATCTCGCAAGGCCGCGGCGACGCCGACGGCCGCGGCCACCGCGAAGGCGTCGCCGCTCGTCGGGATCGTCGGCGGGAGCCGCAGCGACTTCCCCGTCCTCGAGAAGGCGCAGGAGCTCCTCCACGAGCTCGGCGTGC
>JBBSAS010000298.1:0-2735 GCA_038252055.1 Candidatus Limnocylindrales bacterium | reverse complement strand
CTCCGGGTCTGCGGCCGCTTTGCGCTCCACCGGGTCCGGCTCCGTCCCTCGCCGAAGCTCACCCCGCGGCGACGCCCTCGGGCGGCCAGCACGCACCCTGTGGCTGACACGCACCCTGCGGCCGGCACGAACCCTGTGGCCAGCACGCAGCCTGCGGTGGGCACGCACCCGGCGGCCGACATGCCAGGCGCCGTGGCCGACCCGGGCTCGCCGGCGGATCCTCGCCGCCCCGACGCTTCCGCGTGAAGCGACCCCTCGCCCGGGCGCTCCTCGGCCTCCTCGTCTCGGCAGTCGCCATCGCCCTCGTCGTCCGGCAGGTGGACCTCGGGGCGGCGTGGGAGGTCCTCCGCGGCGCAGCCGCCGGGTTCGTCGCGGCGACGCTCGGGTGCATCCTCCTCGACCTCGGGCTGCGAACGCTCCGCTGGCATGGGCTGCTGCGGCCGATCGCGCGCCTCCGTTCCCGGACGGTCGCCGCCTCGCTGCTCGTGGGCTACCTGGCGAACAACATCCTGCCGGCCCGGCTCGGCGAGCTCGTCCGCAGCCACCACCTCGGGGATCGCACCGGCGTGTCGCGGGCCAGCGTCCTCGGCACGGTCGTCGTCGAGCGGCTCGTCGACACCGGCGTCCTCGTCGTGGTCGCCTCGGCAGCAATCGTGATCCTCTCGGTGCGGGGGATCGTCGCCAGCGCGGTCCTCGTGGGCCTCGCCGCGACCGGGCTCCTCGTGGCCGCGCTGGCGCTCGCCCTCGTCGCCCACCGGCTCCCATACGCCGACCGGGTAATCGCGGCGGCGCAGCGGCGCCCGGCGGTGGCCCGGGCCGCCTCCCGGCTCCGGGCCGGCCTCGCCGTGGCTGCCCGGCCGCGGACGATGGGCGGGGCGATCGGCTGGTCGATCGGCGCCTGGGGGGCGACGATCATCGCCTTCGCCGCCGCCGGGCAGGCGATCGGCATCGAGCTGACGATGGGCCAGGCGGCCCTCCTCGCGGCCGGCGTCGCGCTCGTGACGGCGATCCCGGCCGGGCCCGGCTACCTGGGGACGTACGAGCTGGCCGCGGTCGAGATCGGGAAGGCCGTGGGAGTCCCCGCGGACGGTGCGTTCGCCCTCGCCGTGCTCGTTCACGCGATCGTCCTGCTCGTGACGACGGCCGGTGGCGTCGCGGCCTACCTCGCGACGCGCGGGCGGGCGGCCCCGGCCCTCCCTTCCTGAGAGCTTCGACAGCGGCGCGCCCGGGGTCTCGCGCGGCCTGGTCCCAGCGCCGGACAGGTTGACACCCGCGGCGGGGACCCGTCCGCGGGTGTCGTGAGCGGCGTGGCGGTGAACGGCGTGGCCCGGCGGCGGGCGGGTTACGGAGCCGGCTGGGCCAGGTCGCTGAGCTTCGAGAGCGCGAACGTGTCGGCCGTCGCTTTCGTGACGACGAAGCCGTTCTGGTCGGTGGCGGGGGCCGGGTCGAGGGCGGTGAGGCCCTTCGGCGCCAGCCGCTCCTTCAGCTTGGCCACGGTCGCCGCCGGGTCGGTGGATGCCTCGCCCGCGCCGTTGTTGACGAACTCGAGGGCGGTCGCAGCGTACTCCGCGAGGATGTCGATCTCGCCCGACTCGAGGGCCGGGAAGACGATCTCGCGGTTGCCGAGCTGGAACTTGCGGTCCACCGTGAACCCGTCCGCCTCGAGGACCTGGGCGAAGAGCTCGCCGAGGATCTCCTGCTCGTAGAAGTTCGTGGAGCCGACCGTGATGGTCGTACCGGCGCCGTCCGTCCCGGTGGCGAGCCCGTTGGCCGCGAGCCATGCCTTGACGACGTCCTTCGGATCCTGCTGGTCCACCGAGACCTGCTTGTTCAGGTCGGTCAGCGCCCCCTGGGTGAGCTTCGCCATCCAGCCGTTCAGCAGGCCGGCGATCGCAGGCGACGCGTCGAGCGTGGCCTGGCGGACGACCGGCACGAGGTTGTCGGCGAGCTGGAGCTGCTTGTCGTCCTCCAGGAGGACGAAGCCGTTGGTGGCGATCGCCGGATCGGAGGTGAAGAGGAGGCCGACGTCGACCTGGCCGTTCTTCACCGCCTCGACGGTGATCGGACCACCGGCGTCGAGCGGCTTGAACTCCTTGAACGTGAGCCCGTAGGTCTTCTCGAGACCCACCGCGCAGAACGGGCGCTGTGGGCATTCGGGCGGGCCGCCGAGCACGAGGGTGCTCGCGAGCGTTGCCCCCGACGGGCTGGTGGCGGCGCTCGCGCGCGGTCCGGGTGCCATGGATGCCGGGGCCGAGGCCGCCGGCGTCGGGCTGCTCCCACCCGACGAGCAGGCACCGACAAGCAGTGCCAGCAACGTCGCCCCGAGAGCTGCCGTGCGGAGGTGCCGCATGGGTTCTCCTTCGCTGGTTCGCCGCGTCTCCCTCAATCGGACGCGGGGACGAAACCATAGCAGGGGACTCGGAATTGGGCCGATCGGAGGGGCACTGGAGCCCGAGACCGGGCGGCGCGGATGTCCGGCGTGGCCGACGCCCAGGCCCCGCGCCACAGCCTGGACCGGCCCGCACTACAGCCCGAGACCGGCCCGGGGCGCCGTGTCCATCGGGACATGCGCGGTCGCGACGCCCGGGACCGCCGTCCGGTGCTCGACGAGCGTGAAGGCTCGCTCGGTGAGGATCGCGAGGAGCGCCACGAGGATCGCCCCGGCCACGAGCCGCGCCGTCCCCTCCGTCCCGCGCAGCGCGAAGCCGTCCACGATGTAGCGGCCCAGGCCACCG
>JBBSAS010000297.1:0-2752 GCA_038252055.1 Candidatus Limnocylindrales bacterium | reverse complement strand
GTCCCGGATCGGCCGGCCATCGGCGAGATCGACGCGAACCCGCTCGAGGATCGCCGCCTCCCGCTCGTTCGCCTCGCGCTCCGCGGGCGTCCCGTGACGGCCCGACCCGCGGAGGCGCTCGAGGCGCCGGTCCACCATCGCGAGATCGGCGAGGACGAACTCGAGGTCGAGCTGCTCGAGATCGCGCCACGGGTCCACCGAGCCCGCCGGGTGCGGGTGATGCGGGTCGTCCCAGGCCCGGACCACGTGGAGGAGCGCGTCGGCGTCGCGGAGACGGGCCAGGTGCTCGGCCGGCAGCTCCTCGGTGCCGATCCTGCCCTCCGACGAGGCCGGCGGCGCGGGGAGATCCACGTACGTCACGTCGGCCTGGACCACCTTCTTCGGCCGGAAGATCTCGGCGAGCCGGTCGAGCCGAGCGTCGGGGACCTTGACGACGCCCACGTGGAGCTCCATCCCGCCGAAGCCGCCGGTCTGGACGTGGCCGCGGGTGAGGGTGTTGAAGACGGTGGTCTTGCCGGACCCGGCGAGACCGACGATCGCGATCTGCATCGCCTCAGTATCCCGCCCCCGCGTCCACGACGTTGAGGAGCGGCGCGCCGGCCACGTGGCGGGCCAGGTTCTCGGCGAAGAGCTCCACCGTCCGGTCCAGCACCCGGCCGCTCGACCATGCCGTGTGCGGCGTCACGAGGACGTTCGGGAGGCCGTACCACGGCGACTCGGGGCCGAGCGGCTCGTCGCGGAACGCGTCGAGGACGGCGCCCCCGATCGAGCCGTCGCGCAGGGCGCGGAGCAGCGCTCGGTCCACGATCAGGCGGCCGCGGGAGACGTTGATCAGCCAGGCGTTCGGCTTCATCCGGGCCAGGGCGCGATCGTCCACGAGATCCTCGGTCTCGGGGGTGAGGGGCAGCGCGAGGATCACGAAGTCCGAGGCCGCCATCACGTCGCCAAACGTCTCCGGGCCTCCGACCTCGACGCCGGGCGGGAGCGGGCCCTCGCCGGCGGGCGGGGCGGCGGACCGGCGCGTGGCGAGGATCCTCGGCCCCAACGGGACGGCGAGCTCCGCGATCGTCCGGCCGATGCTCCCGAACCCGACGATCCCGAGGGTCGTGTCGCGCAGCTCGCGGCCCTCGAGCGGCTGCCACGTGCGTTCGGCGGCGAGCTCGAGGAGCTCCGGAAGGCGCCGGTTCACGGCGAGGACCATCATCAGGACGTACTCGGCGATCGGGCGGCTGAAGACGCCCCGCCCGTTCGTGATCACGAGGCCACGCGCACGGGCAGCCGGGCTGAGGAGCCGCTCGACGCCGGCGGCAACCGAGTGGACCCAGCGCAGTTCGGGGGCCCGGGCAAGGAGTCGCTCGTAGGCGTCCGCCGCCAGGAACCCGTGGAGGAGGACCTCCACGTCGTCAACCGGGCCATCGGCGAGGCCTTCGTGGGAGATCGTGACAAGCCGCGAGCCGGGCGCGGCCGCGCCGATCCGGGCCAGGTCCTCGGGGCGCCAGCGGGCAGAGAGGATCGGCGAGAGGGCGATCGCGCGCGGGGTCCGGCCCGGCGGGCCGCTCATGCCGCCGCCCCCATGACCCGCCGGACCCAGCGATCCGGTCGCTCCATCTCGTCCTCCCGGGGCAGTGTCTCGGGCCCATCCCAGAGCCGTCGGAGGCCGGCCGCGCCCGCCGCGCGCTCCACCCCCGCGACGAACCGCTCGCCCCGAGCGTACTGCTCCATCTTCAGGTCGAGACCGGTGATCCGGAAGAGGATCCGCTCCATCGGCGCCCGGTGCGCCCGCCGGGCGTGGAAGCGGGCGCTGATCGTCTCGACGCCCGGCACGAGCTCGCGACCGACCTCGTCCATGACGTGGTCGCTGAACCCCTCGAGCAGGCTCATGACGGCCTGGGTCTCGCGGAAGGCCAGGCGCTGATCGTCCGACATGAGCCGCTCGAGCCAGTGGCCGTTTCCCCGTCGGAGCGCCCGACCGAGCGCCTCGGATGCCTCGCGCCCGAGCTCGGCGGCACTCCGCGAGAAGCCGCCCAGCTGGCGCTCGAGCCGCTCGGCGAGGTACGGCCGCAGCCAGGGATGCGCCTCGAACTCGAAGGCGTGGGTCGTCTCGTGGAGGGCGATCCAGGTCCGGAACGGATCGAGCGGCACGCCGAGGCTCCGCGCGACCTGGCGGACGTTCTCCTCGACGAACAGGAGCTGCCCCGGCTCCGCCTCGGCGGAGAGAAGGGCGAGGTCGTACTGCCCGAGGACGCGCTCGCCCATGAAGCCGAGGAGGAGGCCGAGCTGGCGCGTGGTCACCCAGCGGCTGGCGAGGGCGATCGAGCTCTTCGCCAGGCCGCCGCCCGGGGGCACGATCTCGTCGAGCAGGCGACCCTCGAGCCGCCCGAAGAGCGAGGAGAAGGTCACGAGGTTCGCTCGGACCCAGGCCTCGCGCTCCACCACCGAGACGCGGTCCACGATCCCCGCGAGTGGGGTCTCGAGCGCCCGCTCCAGGGCGGGGACGACCTGCCGCATCGCCAGGTCATAGGCCGGGGCCGCGGCGGCGACCTCGGCCGGGTCGAGCCGCCCGGCGGCGTTGCGGAGCCGGCCCTCGGCGAGCCGCTCGACGGCGTTCCAGTCCACGAGCCCCGCCCGCGCCTCCACCTCCGCCCGGCGGCCGAGGACCGTGACCGCCACCCCGAGGGCGGCGCCCACGACGAAACCCATCTGCCACCCGGCTCCCGAGCGCTTCCGGCCGGCTCGACGCGGCGCCGTCACG
>JBBSAS010000296.1:0-2752 GCA_038252055.1 Candidatus Limnocylindrales bacterium | reverse complement strand
TCTCCTCGAACCGCGAGACCTCGGAGGTCGGGTCCATCACGTTGACGCTCTTCATCGTCTCGGTGACCTGCGACTGGGCGCGAGCCATCTTCGAGCGGGCGATGAGCTCGTCCTTCTTCTGGACCAGCTCCTCGCGCTTGGCCCGCATCCCGTTGAGGCCGTCCTTGAGCTTGTCCACAAGGACCGACTGGGTCGAGATCTGCTCGTCGAAGGTCCTGACCTGCTCCTCGAACGTGATCTGGCGCTTGAGGGCGATCTTGGCCAGGTTGTCGAACTTGTCGGCCTCGGCGCTGTTGCCGGCGGCCCGGAACTCGTCGGCCTTGCGCGACGCGGCGGCGGCCTTGGAGCCCCAGTCGGAGATCGCCTCGCGGGCCTCCTTCGCGTCGTCCTCGAGAAGCCGGAGGTTGCCGATCGTCTGGGCGACGGCTTCCTCCGCCTCGCGGATGTTGTTCGTGTAGTCGATCACCATCTGGTTGAGCATCTTCTCGGGGTCCTCGGCGGAGTCGAGGATCGAGTTGATGTTCGCCCGCACAAGCTGGCCCATCCGGCCGAGGATCGAGGTCTGCGCCATCGGGTTCTTCCCTCCGTCTCTGCGCGGCGCCGGATCTCGACGCCGCCTATCGTCGCTTGCCGGCCATCGTACTCCGGCCGCACTGTCAGTCGGACTCCACGCCTACCAGCGGCCGCCGCCGGACGAGCGCCCGCCGCCTCCGCCGCCCCCGAAGCCGCCGCCCCCGCCGCTGCGTCCACCTCCTCCGCCGCCCCAGCCGCCGCCGAAGCCACCGCGGCCCGGGAAGCCCCCGAAGCCGCCGCCCCGCCCCCCGCCGGAGAGCATCCCGCCGATGATCCCGCCGATGATCGCGCCGGCAATGTCGCTCCCGGCTCCACCTCCACGACCGCCGCGGGGCCCGCCCCGGCCGCCGCGCCAGGGATCGTCCCAGCCGTCGACGTCGCGCTGGGCCAGCGACAGCGCCTCGTTGGCCAGCCGCGATGCCGTCTCCGCTTCCCGGATGCCGGCCGCGGGGTCGGCGGCGCCGGCCTGCACGGCCTGGTCGAGGTGCCGCGAGGCCTCCCCGAGGCGGGTGCGCGCCTCGCCGCCGACGCCGCCGCGGCGGGTCGTGACGTAGTCCGAGGCGCGGGTGAGCGTCGCCTGGGCGCCGCGGATCGAGGTGTCGAGGCGGGCCGCCATCGCCGTCCGCTGCTCGGCCGCGGTGCGGATCCCGGCCAGCACGCCGTCGGCCGTCTCGTTCGCCGTGCGTGCGTTGGCGTAGGCCGCGGCAACGTCGGGCTTCGGGTGCCCGATGTCGGTCCGCGCCTGGGCCAGGAGCGCCTCCGCCTCGCCGATCTTCGCCGCCGACGCCGGGTCGGGCGCATCGCCGGCAGCGGCCTTCGCCCGGGCGAGGTCGGCCTCGGCGTCGGCGATCTCCGCCGTCACCTTGTCGCGGGCCTGGTCGAGCTCGGCCGCGAGGTGCTCGACGGCATCGAGGAAGCCGCCGGCCTGGGCTACCGCCTCCTGGCCGACACGCGTCGAAGCGGCGACGCGGGCCGCGTCACCGGCCGTGGTCGCGGCCTCGCCCTCGGCGATCGCCGCGCGCGCCGCCGCCACCCGGTTGTGGGCGTCGTCCACGTTCGTGGCCACGGCCTGCCAGGACGCGTCGGCATAGTCCTGCAGGTGACCCATCGCCTGCTGCACGGCGGGGAAGCGCTCCTCCACGGCGTCGGCCGCGGCCGGGAGCCCGGCGAGGACGGCCGGTGCCTCCTTCTCGAACGCCCGCAGCTCCTCGAACCGCGCGCTCTCCGCATCAAGGCGGGACTGGGCCGAGGTGCAGTGGGTGATCAGGTCACGCAGCATCTTCCGGCGCGTGGGCTTGTCCTCGGGAGTGGCATCGTCGAGCTGCTGGCGGATCGTGAAGGCCGCCTTGAGGTCCGCCTGGGCGGCCACGATCGCCTCGCGGAACGGCGCAGCGGCCGCCTCGCCGAACTGCGCCTCGGCAAAGCCGAGCTCCTGGTCGCTGTCGCGGACCGCGTCATCGGTGGCCAGGAGGACCCGGTTCGCCTCGGCGTTCAGGTCGTCGTCGGAGAGGGCGTCGAGCGGATCGGCGGCCTGGCCCCCGGCCCCGCCGACGCCGCCCGGCAGCCCCATCGCGCTCCCGTAGCGGCGGCGCACGAAGAGGAACCATCCGATGCCGCCGACGAGCAGCACGATCACGACGACCATGAGCACGGTGCCGATCCCGCCCCCGCCCCCGCTTCCGCTGGCCGGTGGCTCGGCCGGCACCGACGGAGGGGTCGCACCCGGCCCGGCCGTCGCCACCGGCCCGGTCGTCGCCGACGGCACGCCGAGCGCCGTCCCCAGCGCACCCGTGAACTGGATCACCGCTCCCACGTAGTCCTCGTTCCGGAGCCCCGGTTCGAGGTCCGACGAGAGGAGTCGCTGGATCTCCGCGTCGGTGACCGGGAAGGCGTCCGGCCGCGAGTAGCCGTAGCTGCGGTCGTCGAGGGCGATGACGAGGAGGAGGTCCGTTCCCCCCAGGGAGGTCCGCTGCGCCGTCTGCGCCGCGAAGTCCGGCGCCGTGAGGCTCCCCGTGGTGTCGGTGTACCAGACCCAGAGCTGGGTGCCCGTGAGCGCGAGGAGCTCGTCCAGCGCGGCCTGGACGTCCGACCTGCCGCCGGACGAAAGGGCGCCGGCGTCGTCGGTCAGCTGGCCGCGGAGGTTCGTCGGCTGCGCGGCGGCGGCCGGGCCCGCCACGGC
>JBBSAS010000295.1:0-2763 GCA_038252055.1 Candidatus Limnocylindrales bacterium | reverse complement strand
GATGCACATCGAGCAGCCGGACTCGCGCCACTCGGCGCCGGCCGACCGGAAGATCTCGTGGAGGCCCTCGCGCTCGGCCTGGGCCTTCACCTGCTGGCTGCCGGGGACGACCATGAGGCGGACGCCTTCGGCGGCGTGGCGACCCTCCAGGGCGGCGGCGGCGAGGCGGAGGTCGCTGATCCGCGAGTTCGTGCAGCTGCCGATGAAGACCACCTCCACGGGCTGGCCGGCGATCGGCTGGCCGGCCGCGAGCCCCATGTATTCGAGGGCACGCTCGAGGGCGCGGCGAGCGGACGGGTCGGCGGCGTCCTCGGGGCGGGGGACGCGGCCCGAGACGGGGATCCCCATCCCCGGGTTCGTGCCCCACGTGATCATCGGCTCGAGGGTGTTCGCGTCGAGGGTGATCGTCGTGTCGAAGGCGGCGCCGTCGTCGGTGGGGAGGGTGCGCCAGCCGGCGACCGCCGCGTCCCAGGCCGCGCCCTGCGGCGCGTGGCGTCGGCCGTGGACGTACTCAAAGGTCGCGTCGTCGGGGGCCACGAGGCCGGCCCGGGCACCGCCCTCGATGCTCATGTTGCAGATCGTCATCCGCTGCTCCATCGAGAGCGCGCGGATTGCCTCGCCGCGGTACTCGAAGACGTGGCCGGTCCCGCCGCCGATCCCGATCCGGGCGATGAGGGCGAGGATGACGTCCTTGGCCCCGACCCCCGGCCGCAGGCGGCCGTCCACGCGGACCTCGTACGTCTTCGGCCGGCGCTGGAGGAGGGTCTGGGTCGTGAGGACCATCTCGACCTCGCTCGTCCCGATCCCGAAGGCGAGCGCCCCGAACGCCCCGTGGGTGGCCGTGTGGCTGTCGCCGCAGACGATCGTCATCCCGGGCTGCGTCAGGCCGAGCTCCGGACCGATGACGTGGACGATGCCCTGGGTGTCGCTGCCGTAGGCGTGGATCGGGATCCCGAAGTCGGCGCAGTTCGTCTCGAGCTGCTTCACCTGGGCGGCAGCCATCAGGTCGAGGATGGGCAGGTCGCGCGGCGTCGTCGGCGTGGAGTGGTCGGTGGTGGCCACGGTGCGCTCGGGTCGCCGGACCGGGAGGCCGCGGGCGCGGAGGCTGGTGAAGGCCTGGGGCGAGGTCACCTCGTGGACGAGGTGGAGGTCGATGGCGAGGAGGGCGGGCGCCCCCTCGTCCTGGGCGACGACGTGGTCGTCCCAGATCTTTTCGACCAGGGTGCGGGGCCGGGGCGCTGGGGCCCCGGGGCGGGGATCGGACACGATGCGGCGGCTCCGGGTGGGTCGGGTTCGGTGGGTGTTCGGTGTGGCGCGGTGGCCGGCGGCGGATGCGGCCGACGCTCGAAGGGTAGCAGAGGGCGCCGCCGGGTCCGCGGTGACGGTCGCGGTTCGGTCGCCGCGGGTGTCCCCGCGGTTCATCCGGAATATCAGCCCGGGCGCTCTTGTGCGCTGGATTGCGCCTGCGCAGCCGTCCTCGTGGGCGTCCCGGCGTCCGCGACGAGCGTGCTCGAGCACGAAGAAGCGCCGCCCGCCGCGTCCCGATGCCGTCCGGGTGACCACGCGCTCGCTCAATAGCATCCCCGCTGGTATTCCGGGCCGTTCCTCGCCACGAGCCGCCACTGCAGCGGCCCGGCTGATATCCCGGGTGGGTTCGGCGGCCAGGGCGCCGGCCAGGCCAGGGCGCCGGCCAGGGCGCCGACGGCCGCTGGCGGACGGCGACAACCGCACCGGGCTGTCGGCCCCGCCGGATCCGTGGCGGATCCGTGGAGCGGCAGGAGGTCCGCGTTGGCAGGTCCGCGTTGACACTCGGGAGATCCTGCTACACTCCGATCCACTCGCCGCCAGTCGGTGGCGAGGTGCGCAGGGAGCGCCAGCCAGCATGGCCTACGTCAACGGACAGGATCGCCGCCCCGTCGCCGTCGTCGTGACGAGCGATGGCCGCCGCGTGAACGTGCCGCTCGACGAGCTCCCTGCCGGCTCCCGCCCCGTATCCGTACGGTCGATTCTCCTTTCCATTCTGGCCCTTCTGGGCCTTATTGGCGGCTCCCGGCAGGAGCCTGGAGGACGGCGGACGGAGCGCTAGGGCGCAACGGACGATCGAAACCAGGGGCCCTCGCCGGGAGACCGGCGGGGGCTTTTGCATGAGCGGCGGGATCGCTCGCGAGACGAGAACGAACGGGGGCGATCACCCCGAGGGAGGACAGGGCAACGATGACGACGAAGAGCGAGGCGGCCGGCCCTCCGGGTGCCGAGCCGGTCACGGGACTCCGGGGCAACCGGGTGGCGCAGGCGACGGGAGGGCTGCCGGTTACCCACGGCGGCGCGGCCCGCGACGCGACCCGGGGCGCAGGCCGAGCGGGAGCCCCCGGCGCTGGCAGCGGCGCGGCCCGAGACGCGACCCGGGGCGCAGGCGGCGCGGAAGCCCCAAGCGGTAACCGCGGGGGAGCCGCGGGCGAAGGCCGCCAGGCAGCCGCTCCGGGCAGTGACCGCATCCGCCGGAACCATGTCCCCGGGGCCGGGAGCGCGGCCGCGGAGGCCGTGCAACGGGCCCGCCTCGAGATGCTCCACGAGGGCTCGCGCGCCCCGGTCGAAGCTGCCGACCGGCGCCAGAAGCGGCCCCGGATCGGTGCCGACGTCGTGATCGAGGCGGTCGTCCGGCAGGGCGTGGACGTGATGTTCGGCTTCCCGGGCGGCGTGATCCTCCCCTTCTACGACGTCCTCGGCGACCATCCCGAGCTGCGCCACGTCCTCGTCCGTCAT
>JBBSAS010000294.1:0-2768 GCA_038252055.1 Candidatus Limnocylindrales bacterium | reverse complement strand
CTGCGCCGGGTCCTGCGGCCCCGGGAGCCGATCGGTCGGGACGAGCCGGGCGAGGCTGTCGGGGCGGTGTCATGCCATCACCTCCGCGGCCGCGCGGAGGCGGTCCGCTTCGATCTTCTCCGCCCGGAGGCGGGTCAGGAGCGCGGCGGCGGCGCCATCGTCGATCGCGGCGGCGGCGAGCGCGATGCCGGCGCCCAGGTCGGCGGCCCACCCCGCCGCGACGAACCCGGCCGCCGCGTTCAGGAGGACCACGTCGCGGCGCGGCCCGCGATCGGTGCCGGCGAGCACGCCCTGGACGAGCCCGGCGTTCTCACCGGGCGAACCGCCGGCCAGCGCGGCCGTCTCGGCGCGGGCGAGCCCGAGCGCGAGCGGATCCACGGTCCGCCGCTGCACGCCGTCAGCGGTCACGTCGTGGATCACGCCACTTCCGTCGAGCGGCAGTTCGTCGAGCCCGACGCCGTGGACGACGAGCGCCCGCTCCGTCCCGAGCGCCCGGAGGACCTCGCCGACGCGTGGCGCGGCGGCCGGATCCCCCACCCCGACCACCTGGCGGCGGGCGCCGGCCGGGTTCGTCAGGGGGCCGAGGAGGTTGAAGGCCGTGCGGACGCCGATCTCGCGGCGCGTCGGCCCGGCGTGGCGCATCGCCGGGTGAAAACCCGGGGCGAACAGGAAGGCGAACCCGGTCTGCCGCAGCGCGGCGGCGGCCGACGCGGCGTCGTGGTCGGTCCGGACGCCGAGCGCCTCGAGCACGTCGGCCGAGCCCGATTTCGAGGTGATCGCCCGGTTGCCGTGCTTCGCGACCGGCACGCCGGCCGCGGCCACGACGAACGCGGCGGCGGTCGAGATGTTGAACGTGCCCGAGTGGTCGCCGCCCGTCCCGCACGTGTCGATCGTGCCGGCCGGCGCCTCGACCCGGAGGGCGCGCTCCCGCATCGCCTCGGCGAAGCCGGCCAGCTCCTCGACCGTCTCGCCCCGCATCCGCAGGGCGACGAGCAACGCCGCGAGCTGGGCCGGCGTCGCCTCGCCGTCCATCACGGCGCCCATCGCCGCCCGCGCCCCGTCGCGGGGCAGCGTCCCGCCATCGATGACGACCGCCAGCGCGGCCCGCACCGCCTCGCTCATCGGACCGTGCCCGCGGCGATCGCCACGGCCGCGCGCGCGGGCTGCCGATCGGCCTCGTCGTCTGCCTCGTCCTCCGTCTCGTTGAGGCCGCGAGTCGCGAACGAGCCGCTCGCGGCGTCGAGTCGGGCAGCCTCTCCTTCGCCGGCCAGGCGCAGGAAGTTCGCCAGCAGGTGCGGACCCTCCGGCGTGAGCACCGACTCGGGGTGGAACTGGACACCCTCCATCGGCAGCCCCACGTGGCGGACACCCATGAGGACGTCGTCGCCCCTGCTGTGGGCGGTCGCGACGAGCTCCTCCGGCAGGGTCGCGGGATCGATGCAGAGCGAGTGATACCGCGCGGCCATGAACCCGGAGCTCATCCCGGCGAGGAGGCCCGCCCCGTCGTGGTCGATGCGCGAGGCCTCGCCGTGGACGAGCGTCGGCGCCCGGGTGATCGCGGCCCCGAACGCGGCGCCCATCGCCTGCATCCCCAGGCAGACGCCGAGGAGCGGGAGACGGCGATCGGCCGCGAACCGGACCGCCTCGACGGAGATGCCGGCGTGGTCCGGATCCGACGGCCCCGGCGAGACGACAATCCCCCGGAGCTCCACGGCCGGGTCGCCCGCGAGGGCCTCGAGGCCAGCCCGGTCGATCGCGTCGTTGCGGATCACCCGCACTTCGGCCCCCGCCGCCTGGAGCGCCTGGACGAGGTTGAAGGTGAAGCTGTCGTAGTTGTCGATGACGAGGATCATTGAACGTCCTCGGTGAGTCTGGATGAACCGATCGTGCCGGCCGACCGATCAGGGAGCGCTCCGTCCGTGTCGGCCGACGCTTGACCGGCCGACGATCGCCCGGCGGACGCCGACGCGCCCTCGGCGGCCAGATCGATCGCCCGCCGCAGGGCCGCCGCCTTGTGCTCGGTCTCCTCGAACTCCCGGGCCGGATCGCTCGCGGCGACGATCCCGGCGCCCGCGTGGAGGTGGGCCAGGCCGTTGCGCAGCACCGCGCTGCGGATCGCGATCGCCGTGTCCAGGTTGCCGTCGTAGCCGAGGTACCCGACCGCGCCCCCGTACAGGCCCCGCCGCTCGCCCTCCGCCGCCGCAATGAGCTGCATCGCCCGCACCTTCGGCGCCCCAGAGAGGGTGCCCGCCGGGAAGACGCTCCGCAGCGCATCGAGGGCGTCGACTCCGGGGGCCAGCTTCGCCTCGACGTGGCTCACGAGGTGAAGCACGTGGCTGTACCGCTCGACCTCCATGTACTTCGAGACGCGCACCGTGCCGGGCCGGGCGACGCGGCCGAGGTCGTTGCGGCCGAGGTCCACGAGCATCACGTGCTCGGCGCGCTCCTTCGGGTCGGCCTGGAGCTGCTCGGCGAGGAGCTCGTCCTCCTTCGCGTCGGCGCCGCGCGGGCGCGTCCCGGCGATCGGGTGGGTCGTCATCCGGTTGCCCTCGACCTGGAGGAGCAGCTCGGGGCTGGCCCCGACGACCTCGAACGAGGGCGTTCGGACGAAGAAGAGGTAGGGGCTGGGGTTGACCCTGCGGAGCGCGCGGTAGAGGCCGATCCCGTCGATCGGGCGACCGTCGGCCCGAACCGGGAGGGGCAGGGTCTGGCGGCGAGCGAGGACCACCTGGATCGCCTCGCCGGCGGCGATCGCGTCCTTCGCGGCG
>JBBSAS010000293.1:0-2792 GCA_038252055.1 Candidatus Limnocylindrales bacterium | reverse complement strand
GACTGACCACGAGGAACCTGCCGATGTCCACCGAGATCTTCGTCCCGAAGATGACCGACTTCATGGAGGAGGGCACGATCGTCTCCTGGCTCGTTGCCGAGGGCGACCACGTCGACGAGGGCCAGGCGATCCTCGAGATCGAGACGGACAAGGCGACCGCGGAGCTCGAGTCCCCTGCCGCCGGCTACATCGTGGGGATCCGTGCCGGTGCCGTCGCGGGCGCCGTCATCCCGGTCGGCGAGACGATCGCGTACGTGGCCGACTCCCCCGACGAAGCGGTCGAGGCGCTCCCGGCGCTCTGACGGCGCGTCGGTCGGCGGCCGGCGGCCGGCGGCCGGCGGCCGGGAATCCGCGTCAGCCCCGAAGGCCGCGTCAGCGGTCGGGGCGGCGGCGGCCCTCGAGCCGGGCGATCCCGTTCGGCGGCACCTCGACGACTTCTCCGCCGATGGCCACCTGGGACCAGGTCGCCCCTCCGTCAGCCTCCGCGACGAGGACGGCAGCCGCGGCGATCTCCGCCGCCCGACGGCCGACCGAGACCGTGACGCGGCGCGCGTCCGCGCCGAGGTTTGCCACGAGGAGGCGCATCCGGCCCGCCTCGCCGCGACCGGCGAGAACGTGGATCGAGGGAGGCGCCTCGACCTCGAGCAGCTCGTCGTTCGCCATGCCGGCCAGCGCCGCCACGGCATGGCCCACCGGCAGGATCGTTCCCGGCTCGACCGGCATCGCGGGCAGGCCCGCCTGCGCGCCGGCGACCAGGCCGGCCCAGCCGGCCGTCTCGTGGAGCGTGAGTGCGATGGCGCCGGCGGACGCGAGGGCCGCGGCGCTCGCGAGGGTCCACGCGGCTGCGAACGGCGTCACCTGGCGAGCGTCGTAGCGCGCCGGGAGCCCGCCCGGTGGCGGCGGGAGCTCCGGCCCGACCTGATCCGGGTTGAAGAGCGCCTTGAGACTCACGGGCCCGACGGCCACCGGCTTCCCGTCGGCGAGAGCCGCGGCCGTCCGGACCGCGGCCGGGAGCGCCGCGACGGTCTCGACGATCGAGGCTTCGTCGAAGGCATGGACCTGGGGATTCGTCGGGAACGAGACGAGGTCCACGAGGTCGGCCGGGATCCCCTGCGCGAGCAGGTTGTAGAGGTAGCCGCGCGAGCCGCCCGAGAGCGGCGAGCTGAGTCCGACCGTCCGCATCGCCTCGTGCACCCGCACCGCAAGCGCCGCCGAGGTCGCGTGGCGGACCGGGTCCACCGCCAGGAGCCGAACGACCCGGACCGGTGAGCGCGCGAGCCGTCCGAGCAGCGGCTCGATCGCGGGATCCTCGGGCATCGCGACGAGGACCACCTCGAGGCCGGCCGAGGCGTCGCCCGCCGCCGCGACCGCCTCGTCGAGTCGCGCGGGTGCGCCCGCGTCGGCGGCCTCGACGGTCACCCGGAGGTGCGCGAGCCCGACGCCGCGCACGGCCGCCGCAATCCGCTCATCCGCGATCACGTCCGGGGGCGCCGCGCCCGCCCCGACCGTGGGGACGCGTCGTCCGGTCGCCGAGCCGACGCGGATCGCCAGGGGACGATCGCCGGCATCGCCGGCGACCCGGTGTCGACCGGGTCCCGCCGCCCGCGGGTGGGCGACCGTGACCACCTGGCGGACCGCCGCCCCGGCGTCCACGCGATACGGCCAGGGCAGACCGAGCGGCCGGCTGAACGTCTTGAACGACGCGTCGGTGAAGGCGCGCTGATCTTCCATCTCGAACATCTCGCCGCTGAAGTCGATCTGCGTCTCATGGCGCCGGACGGCGTCGTGGCGGATCTGGGTCACGTTGCTGAACGGGTAGTAGCTCGTGACAAGGTCGGGGAACCGTCCTCGCATCCTGCCGAACTGCGTCCTTACCTCCACTGGCTCGCCCGCGAGGCGCGGCGGATGGAGGACGCAGAGCCCGATCCGGGCGGCCATGAACGGGCTGCGGGCAGCCCCGTCGAAGACGAAGCGGATCGTCCCGTCACGGGTGCCGACGATCGAGCCTGTCCAGGCGAAGTCCAGCCCGTCGACCTCGCGCACGCATTCGGCCCGGAACCGGATCTCGAAGTCCTCCTCGCCGACCGCCGCCTCGTACGAGGTGAAGACCGGCTCGATCGTTCCCCAGCTCGGATCGCGCACGGCACCGTAGATGCCGCGGACCGTCTCGATCCCCCGCACGCGGACCCAACGGAGGGCCCCGTTCGCGACGGTCAGGGTCGCCGGACCCGCCGCCAGCTCGAGCGGCGAGAGCGGATCCGCGGGAAGGAACGTCCGCGCGGGCGTCGTCATGTCGGTACCTCCCGGTCGGCCTTCCCTGCCTCAGCGCCCCCGCGACCCGAGGATCGCCCCGATGCCGCCGCCGGTCCGCCGCAGGAAGATCACCGAGAGACCCAAGGCGATCCACGGAACGAGCAGGAGGATGACGGCAACCGCGTTCGCCGGGGTCAGCCTCCTTGGCTCAGAGCCAGCTCCCGGCGGTCACTGGCGGACCGGTCAGCCGGGCCTGATCGCTGTTAGGATAGGGCCGTTGTCAATGCACACGAGACGATTTGGCGACGTCGACGCGGGCAGCGCCGCACGATTGGCGGACCAGCCCGGGAGTCCGTCGTAGAACCCGACGCGACGAAGGAGGACACGTGACGGCACCCTCTGACCAGCGCGCGCACCCGCGCTACCCGCTCCGCGCTGCCCCGTCCGGGCGGTACCTGGTTGACCAGGACGGAAGTCCAACGTTCGTGAACGGCGACACGGCATGGTCGCTCCCCGTCTCCACGCTGCCCGACGAGTGG
>JBBSAS010000292.1:0-2797 GCA_038252055.1 Candidatus Limnocylindrales bacterium | reverse complement strand
GGGAACATCAGCGCCTACTGGATGGGTTTCCGCGCCTACCGTGAAGCCGGGATCATCGACCGGCTGCCCCGGATGTGGGGCTTCCAGGCCGCCGGGGCGGCGCCGATCGTGGCGGGCCACCCGATCGCCGCACCGGAGACGTTCGCGACCGCGATCCGCATCGGCAACCCGGCCTCGTGGGAGAAGGCGACGGCGGCCCGTGACGAGTCCAACGGGCTCATCGAGGCCGTGACCGACGAGGAGATCTTCGCGGCCTACCGCGACGTCGCCCACCTGGCCGGCATCTTCTGCGAGCCGGCCTCCGCGGCGAGCCTCGCCGGTGTCCGGAAGCTCCGAGCGGAGGGCCGGCTCGACCCCGACGCCCGCGTCGTCTGCGTCCTGACCGGCCACGGGCTCAAGGACCCCGACAGCGCCGCACGTCTGGCCGCTTCCGAGCCGCCGCTCGAGGCCGGGGCAAGCCTGGCCGCGGTCATGGAGGCGCTCGGATGGCAATGAGCCACTTCGCCGACCTCGACGGCCGCTGGGTCGCCGTGGAGGTCCCAGCCACCAGCGCCAATCTCGGTGCCGGGTACGACTGCCTCGCGGTGGCCCTCGAGATCGTCGACCGGATCGAGGTCGAGTGCCTCGCCCGGCCGGGCGCCGGCGTCGAGGTCGCGGTCGAGGGCGAGGGAGCCGGGGAACTGCCGGAGGACCGCACGAACGCCTTCGTCGTCGCCCTCGAGGCCGGCCTGGCCGCCGTCCGGGGCGCGCCCGACCAGCCGCTCGGCTGGCGGATCGCGATGCGGAACGGGATCCCCCTCACGCGCGGCCTCGGCTCCTCCGCGGCCGCCACCGTCGGCGGCCTCCTCGCGGGCGCGGCGATCGCCGGTGAGACGCTCCCCGTCGACCGGGCGCTGGCACTCGCGACGGAGATCGAGGGCCATCCCGACAATGCCGCGGCGGCCCTCCTCGGCGGCTTTACGGCGGCGGCCCACCTCGACGTCCCGACGGCGATCCGCTTCGACATCCCCCGCGATCTCCGTGCCGTCCTGTTCATTCCCGAGATCCGCCTGCCGACGCGCGACATGCGGGCGGCGCTGCCGGTCATGGTGCCGCTCACCGATGCGGTGGCGAATATCGGGCGCGTGGCCCTCGGCGTGGCGGCGCTCGCCGCGGGGAGCGCCAATGGGCTCGCGCACCTCACCGTGGACCGGCTCCACGAGCCGTACCGGGCCACCGTCTACCCGCAGCTCCCGGAGCTGGTCGCGGCGGCGCGCGGCGCGGGGGCGCTGGGGGCCTGCCTTTCGGGCGCCGGCAGCGCGATCATCGCCTTCGCCGACACGCTCTCGGTCCTCACCCGCATCGAGGGCGCCTTCCGCGCCGCCGCGGCGGACCTGGACCTCCCCGGACGGGTCGAGTTGGTAGCCCCGCGGGACGCCGGAGCCCGCGTGGAACGGCCGATCGGAGCGTAAGCCACCGATGACCGTCGGCGCAGGGTGACGGAACCCGCGAAGCCCGCGTTCCCGGCTCCCGGCGGGTGCCTGGCCGGCCGCGTTGCCTTCGTGACCGGTGCCGGCTCCGGCGTGGGGCGTGCCGGGGCCCAGCGCTTCGCCGCGGAGGGGGCCCGAGTGGCGGTCGCCGAGCTGGACCCGGAGCGCGGCCGGCGGATCGCGGACGGGATCGTGGCCGCCGGTGGCGACGCCGTCTTCGTGCCCCTGGATGTCCGCGACTCGGCGAGCGTGAAGGCTGCCGTGGACATGACGCTGGCGCGCTTCGGCCGTCTCGACATCGTCTTCCACAACGCGATGGACGTCCCCCTCGTCAACGACCACGACCGGATGGCCGTGGACCTCCCGGAGGAGACCTGGGACGCGATCGTGCGGGTGGTCCTCTACGGCACCTTCCACGTTGTCAAGCACGCCGGGGCCGCGATGCGGGCGGCCGGTCGTGGCGGGAGCATCGTCCTCACCTCGACCGTCGACGCCCTCGTCGCCCAGCCCGGCTTCGACGCGTACACGGCCGCCAAGGGCGGCGTCAACGCCCTGACCCGCTCGCTGGCCGCCGGCCTGGCCCCCGCTCGGATCCGCGTCGACGCGCTCGCCCCGTCGTTCGTCTCGTCGGAGTCGCAGATGGCGTGGCTGGCGGACCCGGACGCCGCCCGGGTCATCGAGTCGATGCACCTGCTCGGCATCCCGACGCCCGAGGACGTGGCGGCCGCGGCGCTCTTTCTCGCCTCGGACGAGGCGGCGATGATCACCGGGGTGATCCTCCCCGTGGACTCCGGCTACCTCGCCGTGAAAGGCAGTCCGGACGTCACGGCGGCGATCCAGGGGTCGCCGGGAGCAGACTGAGGCGGTCTCGCGCGGCTGCCGGCGTGGCGCCGCCGGGCCGCCCGCGCGCCGCCCTCGCGGGGTCAGCCGCCGTCGCTCCGCCGGGCCGTCCGCGCGCCGCCCTCGCGGGGTCAGCCGGCGTGGCGCCGCCACCCCGCCCGGGCGCCGCCCTCGCGGGGTCAGCCCGGGCGGGCATTCGCCCGGATGAAGGTGAGCACGCGGTCCCAGGCATCGGCGGAGGCGTCGGCGTAGTCCACAGCCTTCCGGTCGAAGAAGGAATGCGGGGCGTTCGGGTACGACACGACGTCGTGGGAGAGCCCCGTCGCGGCGAGCGCGCCACGGAACGCCTCCACCGCCTCGAGCGGAATCCCGGCATCGGCGCCGCCGAAGATCGCCAGGACGGGCGCCGTCATGAGGTCGGTGGTGTCGGCCGGGGCCGGGATGTCGCCGCGACTTCCCACCGGCCAGCCGTAGAAGCCGATGGCGCC
>JBBSAS010000291.1:0-2843 GCA_038252055.1 Candidatus Limnocylindrales bacterium | reverse complement strand
GCTCGGGCTCCGGCCGATGGCCCGGATCGTGGCCACGGCCGTTGCCGGGGTCGATCCCCGGGTGATGGGGATGGGCCCCGTGCCCGCGGTGCGGAAGGTCCTCGAACGCGCCGGGATCGGGATCGACGACCTCGACGTCGTCGAGCTCAACGAGGCGTTCGCCTCGCAGTCGGTCGCCTGCATCGACGAGCTTGGCCTGGATCCGGCCCGGGTCAACCCGAACGGCGGCGCGATCGCCCTGGGGCACCCGCTCGGCGCGTCGGGGGCCCGCCTCGCCACGATGCTCGTCCACGAACTGGCCCGGACCGGCGGGCACTTCGGCCTCGCCGCGATGTGCATCGGGGTGGGGCAGGGGATCGCCACCGTGGTCGAGCGCGTCGATGGCTGAGCGCCGTCACACGCGGAGCGGCTCGCGGGTCTAGGCTGCCGCAGAGGGCAGACGCCCGTCCGAAGCCTGCCGCGAGGTACCCGTGCCGCACGATCCACAGCCCACCGCAGCCCCGCTCGGCGTCCGCGAGCGTGGCGGCGCGGGCCCCTTGGCGCGGGGGCGGGCCGTCGGCCGGGTCGCCCGCGATGCCGCGCTCGCTCCCGTTTACGGGCTCTACGCGGGACGACTCCGCGCCGAGGTGCTGGCCCGCCCCGTGCCACAGCACGTGGCCCTGATCATGGACGGGAACCGGCGCTGGGCCCGTGAGCTGGGTCTCGACGGGGTCCGGGCCGGCCACAGCCACGGAGCCGAGAAGGCGGTCGAGCTGCTCGGCTGGTGTGCCGCGGCCGGAATCCGCGAGGTGACGCTCTGGGCGCTCTCGCTCGAGAACCTCGAGCGGTCGCCTGCCGAAGTCGAGGCCATCACCGAGATCGCCCGGGCGACGCTGGAGGCGCTCGCCGCCCGGGACCGGGTCAAGCCGCTCGAGATGAGCCTCCAGGTGATCGGCCGCCGGGATCTGCTTCCCGACCGCCTCCGCGAGGCGGCCGAGCGCGGCGAGGAGGAAACGCGCGGACGGGCCGGCCTGCGGGTGACTCTCGCCCTCGGCTACTCGGGCCGGGATGAGCTCGTCGAGGCGGCCCGGGCCGCGGTACGGGAGCTCGTCGCCGAAGGAACGGCGCCGGAGGCGATGGCCCAGGCGTTCACGGCCGAACGCCTTGCGGCCCAGCTCTACACGAACGGGTCATCGGATCCTGACCTGATCATCCGCACCTCCGGCGAGGTGAGGATGTCGGGCTTCCTGCCCTGGCAGAGCGCCTACAGCGAGTTCTACTTCTGCGATGCGTACTGGCCGGCCTTCCGGGAGATCGACCTCCTCCGCGCGATCCGCACCTACCAGCAGCGCGCCCGCCGCTATGGCCGGTAGGCGCCGCCACCGGTCGTAGCGGACCGGGTCCAGCCGCGCGGCACGGGCCCGGTCCCCGGGGCCACCGGTTCTGGCGCGCCGCCGGGCAGCGCGGCATCTTCCCTCTTGTCCCCACGGCCACCGGCGCGTACCCTCAGCCACGAACGCGGAGGGCGGACCCGCGGAGGGTCGAGGGAGGATGGCGATGCGCAGCGCGACACGCAGGATGGCACTCGGCGTGGCCCTGGCGTTCGCCGCGGGTGCCTGCGGCGGTGGGGGCGGAGGCGGTGGCGGAGGAGCGGGCACCCCGACGGACGTCCCGAGGGCCACCCTGCCGCCCGACCTGCCGATCATCGCCTGCTACCCGGACGGTCCCTTCACCACGGCACCGTGTTCCAGTCCGATCGAAGCCCTCTACGCCCAGGTGGCCGAGGACGGACCGTTCGACGGGGTGCGGGTCACGACGGTCGGCGTGGCCGATTGCGCGAACCCCCGCGAGTTCCCCGCGGGCACGCCCCGCCCGACGGAGTGGTACTGGATGGTCCGATTCGACAAGGGCGGGACCGACTACGGCGGCTTCATGGGGACCGGCGGCCGGCTCGGGACGGTCTGCGCGCCCTTCACGGGGAAGTGACCGCGACCACGAGCCGCTGACCGACATTGGCCGGGCACGGGCCGCCCACTGACGCCGCCCGGCTCGAGGCCGCTGATCGCCCGCCCGAAGGCTCCGGCTCGGCGCGCCGGAGTTTCCGCGGTTCTGTTGTCGAAATCGGCAGCAGCCTCTAGGATGCGCTCTCGACCCGCTCTCCCTTCGCCGTCCCATGGAGGACAGAAGCCACGATGATCGACCACGGATCGTCCACGGTCACGCTCACGGATGCCGCCGCCGGCAGGCTGCGCGAGCTGACAGCCGACGAGCCCAATCCCGACACCGGCCTGCGGGTCTACGTCTACTCGGGCGGCTGTTCCGGCTTCCGCTACGGGATGATGATCGAGGACGCGCCCACTCCCGAGGACCAGGTCCTCGAGGCCTCCGGGATCAGGGTCTACGTCGATACGGCGAGCATCGACCTCCTCCGTGGCGCCGAGATCGACTACGTCGACACCCTCATGGGCGCCGGTTTCACGGTGAACAACCCGAACGCCGTCTCCGCGTGCGGTTGCGGCTCTTCGTTCCGAACGGCCGACTCGGCCGGCAGCCCGGGCGCCTGCGGCCACTGACGCTCCGGTCCGGCGAGGGCGCGGTGTCGCGATCGCCGGTGGTCGGCCCCGAGCCGGAGATCGGAGGACCCTGCAGAAACCAGGTTGACGTCGGGGCACGTTCGCCCGTAGCGTGATCGTCGCTCCGGCGGCCGCTGCCGACCGACCGAGCCACAGGCGGAGATCACGGTGAGCTTCCTCCAGAAGGCAAAGGAACGCGCGGGGGACCTTGCTCGCGACGCGGCCGAGGCGTCGGGCCGGGCAGCCGCTTCGGTCTCGGCGAAGGCCCAGGACCCCGAGACGCAGGAGCGG
>JBBSAS010000290.1:0-2879 GCA_038252055.1 Candidatus Limnocylindrales bacterium | reverse complement strand
GAGGGCCTCGTCCACCCGGGCCCCGCGAACGTCGAGGGATGACGCAACCGTCCGGGCGCGCTCGAGGCGGAGGCGGCTCATCCCGCCCGCGGACTCGTCCTCGCCGCGCCGCGGGGGCGGGGCGGCCGTGCCTTCTGACGCTACCGGCAGCTCGAGCTCGGCCGTGGCCACCGTGACCCGCATCCCCCCGACCTCGAGGGTCGCGCGCTTCCCCCCGCGCTCGAGGGCCACGATCCGCCCTTCCCAGTCCGCCGTGGAGCTGCGGGCCCGGGCGCCGACGCGCCACGCGACCGCCGCGGCCGGCGCGGCCTCGCGCTCGGGCTCCGGCGCCGGCGCGGGGATCCGGGCGAGAAGCCCCTCCGCCTGCGCGACGAGGCTGTCGAGCGCCGGAGCCGTCACCGTCTCGCGCTCGAGGTGGCGGCGCACACCCCGCACCTCGGTCCGCAGCTCGTCCACGAGACGCTCCGCGTTGAGGCGCGCGGCCGCCACGGCCTCCTCCCGCTCCCGTCGGGCCCGCCCCCGCTCCTCGTCCGCCAGCCGCCGTGACTCGGTCGCGCGCAGCTCCGTCGCGCGGGCCCGGTCGAGGGCCTCGCGGGTCGCGAGGTCCGCCGCCCGGATCGAGGCGAGGGTCTCCTCGAACGCCTGCTGCCCTTCCGTCAGGCGCGATCGTGCATCGGCGACGATCTCGCTCGGCAGGCCCAGGCGCTCCGCGATCGCGAAGGCCTGGCTCCCGCCCGGCAGTCCGACGCGCAGGTGGAAGGTCGGGCTCAGCGTCTCGAGGTCGAACTCGACCGACGCGTTGCTCACCTCGGGCGTGACGTGGGCGTAGACCTTCAGCTCCGCGTAGTGCGTCGTCGCCGCCACGAGAGCGCCCGCGCGGAGGAAGTGGTCGAGGAGGGCCTGGGCAAGGGCCGACCCCTCCGTGGGATCGGTCCCCGCCCCGAGCTCGTCGAGCAGGACGAGCGTCGATGGGCCCGCGGCCGCGGCGATCCGGACGATTGAACGGAGGTGGCCGGAGAACGTGGAGAGCGACTGGGCGACCGACTGCTCGTCACCGATGTCGGCGAAGACGTCGCGGAGGATCGGCAGCCGGCTCCCCGGATCCGCCGGCACGTGGAGGCCGGACTGGTGCATGAGGACGAGCAGCCCGAGCGTGCGCAGCGTCACGGTCTTGCCGCCCGTGTTGGGACCGGTCACGACGAGCGCCCGAAACGCCGTGCCGAGCTCGACGTCCACCGGGACGACGCCCGGCCCAAGCCCCGGGTGGCGGGCTCCGCGGAGGACGATCTCGTCCCGCTCGCCGGTGACCGCGCGGACCGCGTCCATCTCCTCGGCGAGGCGCGCCTTCGCGCTCCAGAAGTCGAAGCGGGCGAGCGCGTCGAGCGTCTCGCCCAGGGGCCCGGCCTGGCTCCCCACGAGGGCCGAGAGCTCGTCGAGGATCCGCTCGACCTCGGCCGCCTCGGCGACCTGCGACTCGCGCCACGCGTTGCCGAGCTCCACCGCCACGAGCGGCTCCACGAAGAGTGTCTGGCCGCTCCCCGACGCGTCGTGCACGATCCCCTTCACGCGGCCCCGCGCCTCCGCCCGAACCGGGATCACGTAGCGGCCGTTGCGGAGCGTCACGATCGGGTCCTGGAGGGCGGGGCCGACGGTGCTCGAGTGGACGAGCTGCTCCAGCCGCGTTCGGAGCCGCTCGTAGGCGACCCTCGTCGCCCGTCGCAGGCCGCCGAGGCGGACTGAGGCCGTGTCGAGGAGCTCGCCGGACGGATCAAAGCTCCGTTCCAGGGTGGATCGCAGGGCGGGAAGGCCGTGCAGGCTCCGAGCGAGCTCGTGGAGGAGCGGGCGCCGGTCGTCGGCGAGCAGGTCCCGGAGCCGAGCGGCGGCCTCGAGCGTCTCGGCGATCGCGGCGAACTGCACGGCGTCGAGACGCCCGCCTCTCGCCGCGCGTCCGATGGCCGGTCCGATATCGTGGGCGCCCCCGATCCCCGCGCTCGGGTGGTCGGCAAGGAGGGCCCGGACCTGGCTCGTCTCCTCGAGACCGATCGCCACGAGGACCGGGTCGGCGGTTGGGGCGAGCGCCTCCGCGAGCGCGCGGCCGGGGCCGAAGCCGGTCGCCGCGGCCAGCCGTTCGCGGATGGCCGGGAACTCGAGGAGGACGAGCGACTTCGCGTCCATCAGCGGGAAGCCCCCGGGCCCGGATCGGCGAGGCGCTCCGCGACGAAGCGCCAGGGCCGCTCGGCCGGGCCGGGACCCGCCGCCGCCACGCCGACGCGCGGGGTAGCGACCCAGCGTCGCGCCGGCTCACCCGGAGGGAGGGGCTCGAGTCGCAGCGGGCTTGCCGGGTCGAGCAGGTCGATCCCGTCTTCCTCGAGCGTCACTTCGAACGCGGCAGCCAGCATCCCTGGCCCGTCGGCGAGGCGCGCGTCGGGGATCCGGCCGATCCGCTCGCGCGCATGCGCAGGGTTCGCCCGATCCGCTCGTCGCGTCTCGACGGCGCGGTGCCAGCGGGCAAGGCGCATCGCGTCCGCGCCCTCGAGCGGTGCCGCCGCGCGGAGGAGGACGGCACTCGCGGTGTCGCGCGGTCCGCAGACGACGTTCAGGCAGGTGTGCATCCCGTAGATCCGGTAGACGTAGGCGGTGCCCGGGGCGGCAAACATCGAGGCGTTGCGCCGCGTTCGGCCTGAGCGGGCATGCGAGGCGCGATCCTCGGACCCGCCGTATGCCTCGACCTCGACGAGCGACGCGACCCGCCGCCCGCCCGGCCCCTCGCGCACGAGGAGGGCGCCGAGCAGGCCCCGCGCCGCCTCGACGGCGGATCCGGCGAGCAGGCTGCGAAGACCGGACGGCTCGCTCAGCGGTATCGGTCGCTCAGGGCGGTG
>JBBSAS010000289.1:0-2888 GCA_038252055.1 Candidatus Limnocylindrales bacterium | reverse complement strand
TCGGGGAGGGTCGCACGGGCGCCATCGGCCCGAGGATACGCCGCCCGGTGAGCACCCGGCCGGGTCCGCAGCCCCCGCCTACAATGACCGCACCCCCACCACCGCCCCACACGGGAGCCCTCCGCGATGACGACCCTTTCCCCCGAGCAGCTGGACCAGCTTGCGATCGACACGATCCGCACCCTCTCGATCGACGGTGTCCAGCAGGCCAACTCCGGCCATCCGGGCGCCCCGATGGGGATGGCGCCGATGGCGTACGCCCTCTGGACCCGCTTCCTGCACCACGCGCCGACCCATCCCGACTGGCCGAACCGCGACCGGTTCGTGCTGTCCGCCGGGCACGCCTCAATGCTCCTCTACTCCCTCCTCCACCTGACCGGCTACGACCTGTCGCTCGACGAGCTGAAGCACTTCCGCCAGTGGGGCTCCCGGACCCCCGGCCACCCCGAGTTCGGCATGACCCCCGGCGTCGAGGCAACCACGGGACCCCTCGGCCAGGGGGTGGCCAACGCCGTCGGGATGGCGATCGCCGAGCGCCGCCTGGCCGAGGAGTTCAACCGCCCCGGCCACGAAATCGTGGACCACTGGACGTACGCGATCTGCTCGGACGGCGACCTCCAGGAGGGCATCGCCTCGGAAGCGGCGAGCCTGGCCGGCCACCTCAAGCTCGCCAAGCTCGTGATGCTGTACGACGACAACGGGATCCAGCTCGATGGCCCGACCGCGATGTCCTTCTCCGAGGACGTCCTCGAGCGCTTCCGGGCCTACGGCTGGCAGACCCTCCGAGTGAAGGACGGCACCGACGTCGGTGCGATCGAGGCCGCCATTCGCCTTGCCCGCTCCGACGACCGGCCGTCGATCATCGCGGTCCGGACGGTCATCGGCTTCGGCTCGCCGAACAAGGCCGGCAGCCAGAAGACCCACGGTGCGCCGCTGGGCGCCGACGAGGTCCGCCTCACGAAGGAGGCCTACGGCTGGGACCCGGAGAGGACCTTCTTCGTCCCGGATGCCGTCGCCGCGATCTTCTCCCGGGCAATCCTCTACGGCGAGGACCTGACCGGGCGCTGGAACTCCGCATTCGAACGGTACGGGGCTGCCTTCCCGGCCGAGGCCTCCGCCTTCGAGCGGCGCCTCGACGCGGAGCTCGCCGCCGGCTGGGACGCCGCGCTGCCGACGTGGGAGGCGGGCGCCGAGGTCGCGACCCGCAACGCGAGCGCCGACACGATCAATGCCCTCGCCGCGGCCGTCCCCGAGCTCTTCGGCGGCTCGGCCGACCTCTCCGAGAGCAACCTGACCGATGTCAGGGGCGGCGGCGACTTCACCGCCGAGACGGCCGGCCGCAACCTCCGCTTCGGCGTCCGCGAGCACGCGATGGGCGGCATCGCCAACGGGATTGCCTACCACGGTGGCTTCCGGCCGTACGTCGCGACGTTCCTGACGTTTTCGGACTACATGCGGGGCAGCGTCCGGCTCGCCGCCCTCTCCGGGCTTCCGGTGACCTACGACTGGACCCACGACTCCGTGGGGCTCGGCGAGGACGGGCCGACCCACCAGCCAGTGGAGCACTACGCGGCCCTGCGGGCGATCCCGGACCTCTGGTTCGTCCGGCCGGCCGACGCGAACGAGACGGCGGCCGCATGGGCCCTCGCCCTCGAGCGACGCGACGGGCCGACCGCGCTCGCCCTCACCCGCCAGAAGCTCCCCGTTCTGGCCGTCACGGCCGAGCATGCCCGCGAGGGCGTCCGCCGCGGCGGCTACGTCGTCCGGGCCGCGTCGAGCGAGGCCGGGGGCGGCATCTCGACCGGGGGCGGCATCGCGACCGGGGGCGGCATCGCGACCGGGGGCGGCATCGCGACCGGGGGCGGCATCTCGACCGGGGGCGGCATCCCTGACCTCGTCTACGTCGCCACCGGCTCCGAGGTCCAGCTCGCCGTCGCCGCGGCCGAGGCCCTCGAGGCCGAGGGGATCGCGACGCGCGTCGTCTCGCTCCCCTGCTGGGAGGCGTTCGACGCGCAGGACGCCGCGTACCGCGACGCGGTCCTCCCCCCGGCGGTAAGGAAGCGCGTGGCCGTGGAGATGGGCGTCTCGCTCGGCTGGGAGCGCTGGGCCGGCGACGAGGGCGCGATCGTGGCCCTCGACCACTTCGGCGCCTCAGCCCCTGCCGGGACGATCCTGGCCGAGTTCAGGTTCACCGCTGACCATGTCGCCGAGATCGGGCGCCGGGTCGTCCGGGACGGGCTGCGCGGTCGCGTGGCCGCGCCCCCCTCGCCGCACGCGCGTGGAGGCCGCTGATGCGCGTCGTGTTCGCCGCCGACCACGGGGGCGCCGAGTTGAAGGACGAGCTCGTCGCTCGTCTCGCCGATACCGGCCATGAGCTGATCGACCTGGGCGGCGACGGCTCCGACCCCCACGACGACTACCCGGACTTCGCCCGTCGCCTGGCCCACGCGGTTCGCGACGGCGAGGCCGACCGGGGCATCCTCATCTGCGGCAGCGGCGTCGGGGCCAGCGTCGCCGCGAACAAGGTGCGCGGCGTGCGGGCCGCGATCGCCCACGACACGTACTCGGCGCACCAGGGGGTCGAGCACGACGACATGAACGTCCTCTGCCTGGGCGGTCGCGTCGTCGGCGCGGAGCCGGCCGTGGAGTGCGCCCGGGCCTTCCTCGGGGCACGCTTCTCGGGCGCCGAGCGCCACGCCCGCCGCCTCGCCAAGATCCTCGCCATCGAGGCCGAGGAGGGCTGACCGCCGGGGCGGCAGGTGGACCCGAAACCTGAGCAGGTCTGCGCCACCGCGACCCCGGACCGTGCGCTCGACCGCCGATGCGGTCCAGGGCCTGTGGTCCACAGCCATGCGGTCCAGGGCCTGTGGTCCACAGCCATGCGGTCC
>JBBSAS010000288.1:0-2888 GCA_038252055.1 Candidatus Limnocylindrales bacterium | reverse complement strand
GCCGGTAGCCGATCGGGACCATCGGCTTCGGGATGGCCTCGGAGTGCTCCCGGAGGCGGAGGCCCCGCCCCCCGCAGAAGAGGACGACCTTCATCGGCGGCTCACCGGACGAGGGCAGTGGCGGGGATCGGGACGACGAGGCGCGCCCCCCACGCCCGGGTGTAGGCAAGCTGGGCCGCGATCTCGTCGCGGAGGTTCCACGGCAGGATGAGGATGACGTCGGGACGGGTCTCGGCCAGGCGGGCGGGGTCGTGGATCGGGATCCGGGTCCCGGGCGTGAACCGGCCGTGCTTGTAGGGGTTCCGATCGACCGTGTAGTCGAGGAGGTCGGTGCGGATCCCGCAGTAGTTGAGGAGGGTGTTGCCCTTGCCCGGCGCCCCGTACCCGGCGATCGAATGCCCAGCCCGCCGTTCCTCGATGAGGAACGTGAGGAGCGATCGCTTCGCCTCGCGAACGCGCTCCTCGAAGCCGAGGTAGCCGCCGAGGTCGTCGTACCCGCCGTCGTGCTCCCGCTCCAGCAGGGCATCCACGGCCGGGGTGATCGACGGGGTGCCGTCCGACCGCCCGAGGAAGACGCGGAGCGACCCTCCGTGCGTCGGGAGCTCCTCGACGTCGATCACGAGCAGGCCGTGCGCCTTCGCGATGCGGGCCACCGTGGTCAACGAGAAGTAGCTGAAGTGCTCGTGGTAGATCGTGTCGAACTGGACGCCCTCGACGAGGCGGACCACGTGCGGGAACTCCAGCGTGGCGACGCCGCGCGGCGCGAGGAGGGTCGCGATGCCGGCCACGAAGTCGTTGAGGTCCGGCACCTGGGCGAGCACGTTGTTGCCGATCACGAGGTCGGCCGGGCCCTCGCGATCGATGAGCGTCCGCGCCATGTCCTGGCCGAAGAACTCGGTCAGCGTCCGAACCCCGCGCGCTTCTGCCGCCGCCGCCACGTTGCGGGCCGGCTCGATGCCGAGCGAGGGGATGCCTCGCACCACGAAGTGCTGGAGCAGGTAGCCGTCGTTGCTGGCGAGCTCCACGACCGAGCTGGTCGGGCCGAGGCCGAGCCGGGTCACCATCGCATCGGTGTAGCGGCGCGCGTGCTCGACCCAGCTGTCCGAGAACGAGGAGAAGTAGGCGTACTCCCGGAAGATCTCCTCGCGGTCTACGAACGCCGGCAGCTGGACGAGCAGGCAGGTGCGGCAGATCCTGACGTGGAGCGGGTAGAACGGCTCCATCCGCTCGGCGTCCTCGGCGGCGACGAACGACTCGCACAGCGGCTGTGGGCCGAGATCGACGAACGTGTCGCGGAGCGCGGCGCCGCAGAAGCGGCAGCCGAGCCCGGCCGGACCCGGCGCCGGGGAGGGTCCGCAGTCCACGTCGGTCATATCAGCCACCTCAGAACAATCTCCGCCCTTTCCCCTATGAGCCGCAGGCCGTTGTGATGGTATCCGAACGCCAGGGCCTATCCCAGCGCTCGCCCGGCTGCGGCCCGCGGCGGAACGGCGATTGTGGGCAATCCTCCCGGTGCATAGACGGCAGCGGTGCTCGGGCGCACCGAACAGCCCCCCCGCTGGCAGGAACCCGAGTCCGGAGGGAGGATCAGGCGGACTCCTGCTATCGTGCCCGGGCAGCCGATCGCTGCCCCTCAGCCAGGAGCCATTCCACGGTGATCGATCCCTCCGCCCGCGTCCACCCGACCGCCGATCTCGAGGACGGCGTTGCGGTGGGGGCCGGGACGAGCATCTGGCACCGCGCCCAGGTGCGGACCGGGGCCCGGATCGGCGCCGAGTGCGTCATCGGGCGGGACGCCTTCATCGACGAGGGCGTGGAGATCGGCGACCGGGTGAAGATCCAGAACGCGGCCCTCGTCTACCACGGGGTGACCGTGGAGGACGGCGTCTTCATCGGCCCGAACGCGATCCTCACGAACGACCGGTATCCGCGGGCGATCACCGCGGCCGGTGCCCTGTCCCGAGCCGACGACTGGATCGTCAGCCCGATCCGCCTCCGCACCGGCGCCTCGATCGGGGCCGGGGCCGTCGTCGTCGCGGGCCGTGACGTCGGACGCTTCGCGACGGTCGGCGCCGGGGCCGTGGTGACCCGCGATGTCCCGGACCACGCCCTGGTGGCGGGGAACCCCGCCCGCCGGATCGGCTGGGTCTGCGCCTGCGGGCAGCGGCTCGCGGACGGTGCCGGGCGCCCCGTTCCGGGCGGCGCCACCGGGATGGCGGCCTGCCCCGCCTGCGCCGCGCAGTACGACATCGACGGCGACCGCTGCGTCGCCCGGGGAACCCTTGTCGGCGCTGACGTTGCCCCTGGGGGCGTTCCCGCCACTGCCCCTGACGGCGCTCCCGGTACGCCCGCCGGAAGCGCTCCCGCCATCCCAACCCCGGAGGCCACCGCATGATCCCGATCTCGAAGCCCGACCTCGGGCCCGCGGAGGAGGAGGCCGTCCTCGACGTCCTCCGCTCCGGCATGCTCGCGATGGGCCGCCGGACCGCCGCCTTCGAGGAGGCCTGGGCCGCCTACTGCGGCGTGAAGCACGCCGTGATGATGGCCAACGGCACGGTGGCCCTCGAGGCGATTCTCCGTGCCCTCGGGATCGGCCCCGGCGACGAGGTCATCACGGTCAGCTTCACCTTCAATGCCACGGTGAGCACGATCCTCGCGGTCGGGGCCCGGCCGGTCTTCGTGGACATCCGGGCGGACGACTTCACGATGGACCCCGACCTGGTCGAGGCGGCGATCACCGCCCGCACGAAGGCGATCCTGCCGGTCCACCTCTACGGCCTCATGGCCGACATGGATCCCCTCGTCGCGATCGCGGCCCGCCACGGGATCCCCGTCGTCGAGGACGCGGCCCAGGCCCACGGGGCGACGTACCGCGGCCGCCGCGCGGG
>JBBSAS010000287.1:0-2916 GCA_038252055.1 Candidatus Limnocylindrales bacterium | reverse complement strand
GTCGGGGTCGGGCGCCGCCGGGTCCACGATGACGAGCGTCTGCTCGTGGGCGTTCGCGGCGTACGCGTCCCACCAGGCCCGGTGGACGGCCCAGCGGGAGAACGGCGTGGCCGACGGGGTGACCGCCGCGAGGGCGTCCCAGGTGGCCGGGTCGATCGAATCGAAGCGTCGCCGGACCGCGCGCAGGGTGCCGGGCACCGCGGGAGGCCGGACCGGGTTCGTCGCGCAGTCGCCGTCGCCGGCGGGCGCGGGCGGACAGGGAACGTCGAGGTCGGTGGGTCCCGGGGTCATCGGGGGCGAGGATAGCACCCGATCGGGCACATTCGAGTCCGGCGCATCCGCACCGGGCTATCGACCAGGACCCAGCGCGATGGCGAGCGTCTCGGTCCACCGATCGAATTCGGTCGCGAACGCCGGACCGGTGATTCGAAGGTCCGGGCCGGGCAGGGCGGCTCGCTCGACGGACGGAAGCAGGCTTCTCGCGACCTCACGCGCCTCGACAGCTCGTACCCGAGCTGAGGCGGTGGGGAGGTGCGTGAAGGCCGCCACGCCGAGGCAGACCGTGTATCGAGCGACCCAGTCCGGATACGCCGCCGTGGCGGTCAGGTCCAGCCACCGAAGGAGGCTACCGGGATCACGGAGCCGATAGCGGCCCAGCGTTGGGGAACCGAGGCGCTCGACGACACCGGACAGCACGAGATCGTCCAGGGCACCGGCGATGTTCCGCTTCGTGAAGCGGGCAGCGCGGGCCAGCTCGAGCACGGTGGTCGGCGAGCCGTGGCGGACCAGCAGGTTCGCCGCGATATCGGCCCGCGCGTTCACTCCGAATGCAGCCCGCAGGACCAGGAGCAGCCTCGCGCCATCGCGCCGTGGCAACCCGCTGACGAGGTCGCGCCCACGATCGTCGGCAGGAGTCGAGCGCTCCGTCGAGTCCGCCATCGGCCACGCTGGGGCACCCGCGCGGCGGGCGGCGGTCGCGAAGTCAGCCATCTGGCGATCTTCGATCCGCATCTCCGCGACCACCCGGACCAGCCTCGCGCTGTTGACGAACCCGCCATGTCGCCCGCACCAGGCGAGGGCTCCCTCGACGATCCGGGCGTCCGCGCTCGCGACCACGGCAGTGAGCCCGATGAGGGCCTCTAGATCGACAACGGACTCCTCTCGCGGAGCCTCAAGGGCGACACCGAGCGCTCGCCACTGCATCGCCGCCCGATCCAGGAGCGCAGCGTCGAGCCTACCGCTCGTCATCGAGGGAGACCCCGAGCGCGTCGAGAAGCGGGACGAGCTGAACGTGCAGGAAGCCAGGGGACGGGTCGTGGGTTCGTACCCACCGGGCGGCTTGCAGCAACTCCATCGGCCGTGGTCCGAGCGCCCGGAGATCCTGGAGGTGGCGTCCGCGGGTGGGCCACTCGTCGGCTGCCGCGTACAACTTGAAACAGACGAGATCGAACGCACCGGGCAGCCAGACGACCAGGCCGGGTGGAAAGTCCCGGCGCTCGAGCCGAGCATCGAATCCATCCGGGAATCCCAGGTCCATCAGAGACTGGGGCCCGGTGTTCAGCCACGAGGGACTCGCGCCGTAGGCGTCGGCGACCGCACGGACGGCACGATCGAGCTCCTCCGGCAGCTGTGGCATCGGCAGCAGCGTGGTGCCCTCGCGCGCGGCAACGACATCCGCGTCCCGTGTGGACCGGGCGGTGACGCCGCGGAGCAGCAGGCTCGCACCACCGATCAGCACCACCTCGTGGCGCTGACCGCGATGTCCAAGCACCTCTCCCAGGGCGGCGAGCAGCTCGCTGATCCCCTCGCGATCAAGGTTCCTCATGCGCGCACGGTGCGCCGCAAGATCGCGCATGTCAAGTGCTCGCTTCGGGAACTTCACCTGCTCGATCTGAGCAGTGGTCCCTCCGGTGGCCGTTTCGTGGCCCATTCGGCCCGGGATTCCGGGACCAACCGGGGGGTGGACAGATCCGGCGCGAGGGAGCAAGGTGCCGCGTGACACGGGCGCCCCGCCGGACCGCCCGCCGCCCGACCCCCAGCGGGCATCCCCAGCCGCCGGCACAGCCCCATCGTCGTCACGGTCGTCCCGTGGCGTCCGGCAGAGAGGAGCGTCATGTCGTTCGGACCCAGAGTCGCCCTGCGGGCGGCCGGCCGATCCCCTTCGACGACGAGCAACCGTCTCAGCGGCCTCGTCGTTGCTGTTCTCGCAGCCCTGCTCGCGGTCGGCAGCCTCGGCGCCACCACGAGCCCCGCCACCGCGACGACGCCCACCGTGAAGGTGGCGATCATCGTCGGCCCCTCGGGCGGCAACACCGGGATGTACCTCCGCCAGGCGAAGGCGTACGCGTCGCTCGCCCGCTCCTACGGAGCGAAGGTCGTCGAGGTCTACACCCCGAACGCCACCTGGGCCCGGGCCAAGTCCGCCGCCACCGCCGCGAACCTCCTGATCTACCTGGGCCACGGCAACGGGTCACCGAACCCGTACAACCGGAGCCTCGACGAGCGCAAGGTGGACGGCCTCGGGCTCAACCCGTACGCGGGCAGCGGGAACACGACCACGAAGTATTACGGCGAGTACTACATCAAGCGCTACATCAAGCTCGCGCCGAACGCGGTGGTCATCCTCAACCACCTCTGCTACTCGGCCGGCAGCTCGGAGCCGGGGCGGGCGAATCCCCCGGTGACGGTGGCGAAGAAGCGGGTGGATCGCTTCGCCGGCGGCTTCCTCCGGGCGGGCGCGAAGACGGTCTTCGCCGAGACGCTGGGCAATGCGTCGTACATCATCCGGGGACTGTTCACGACGGACCGGACGATGAGCCAGATCTTCTGGTCCTCGCCGGATCGGACGGCGCGGTACAAGATCACGTTCGCCTCGGTGCGGACGCCCGGGATGACGGTGATCATGGATCCGCGTCG
>JBBSAS010000286.1:0-2938 GCA_038252055.1 Candidatus Limnocylindrales bacterium | reverse complement strand
CGGGCATCCTATCGGGCCGGGGCACCCCTGACCCGCGGACCATCGTCATGACCCGCAGGCAGGCACTACAGTCGGATCGTGATCGGTCTCGTCAGTCGTGTCTTCGATGTCGGACGCGGACCCAACCGCCTCTTCCGAGCCTTCCTGTGGGTGCTCGCGGCTCTCCCGTCGCTGGCGGGCGTGCGGGACCTCCTGGCGTCGTACCCGCCGTTCGTGGACCTCGAGATTCCGGTGCGCGCCGCGGAACGCTGGATGGCGGGCGGCGACCCGTATCTTGCCTCGTCCTTCGAGGCGCCGGTCGGCTACGACCTTCCCTTTCTCTATCCCGAACTTCCAGCGCCCGCCGGGCACATTCGAGCACGAAACCGGCCGATCCGGCTGCAGCGCTCTGACTACACGGACGCGGGAGCGACCCCGATGAGCGCAAGGGCCCGGGCCTGGAGCGGCGTCGGCTCGGCCAGCAGGTCGAAGGCGGCCGCCTCGTCGAGCCCGGCTGGCACGACCCGGTTGCGGGTGAGCGTCTTGAGCTCTGCCATCAGGGAGGCGAAACTGCCGACCCGGAGACCGTCGGGTGTCGCGTGGTCGCGCTCCTTGGCGAGTGCCGCGGCCGAGCGACCCCGGGGCCCGACCGGGTCGGTGCGCTCAGGCGGCGTCTCGTCGCGGAACAGGAGGGGTGCCCAGGCGGCCTCGAGGTGCCAGCGCACGTAGGCTGCGAGGAAGCACAGGAAGAGGTGCGCCCGGACCCGGTCCTCCCGCCAGTGGAAGATCGGGCGGACGGCGAGGTCGTCGCCCTTCATGGCCCGGAAGTCGCGCTCGACCGCGGAGAGGCGCTTGTACGTCTCGACGACGGCCGGCGCGTCGAGACGCTCCGCCGGCACCGAAGTCCGCACCACGTACAGCCCGTCGAGGGCGGCCTCGGCAGCGATCGCCTCGGTCCGCCGCTGCCAGGCGAAGTGGCCGTCGGTGATCTCGAGCTCGAAGTGCTTGGCCATCTTCTTCGCGTTCACGACCCGCCCGGCCCGCAGGCCGATCGCCGCGGCGCTCCGCAGCCGGCCCCGCTCCACCGATGCGGTGACCTTGGCCAGGGCCGCCTCGGTCGCCGCCAGGAGCGCCTCGCGCTTGCGGGCGCGCTCGACCGCGAGGGCGGGGTTGCGGCACACCACGAGGCGCTCGCCCGGGAACTCCGGGCTTGTGATCTCGGCGAGGTTGCGCTCGTCGAAGAGGCCGAGCTGGAGATCGCCGGCCTCGACGAGGGCGCGGATCGCGGGGGCCCGCAGGCAGCTCACCCAGCCGATCCCGCCCGTCTCCCGGAGGCGCTCGATACGGGCACTCGTGAGCATCCCCCGGTCGCCCACGAGGACGATGTCCGTCAGGCCGAAGCGGGTCCGCAGCTTGTCCACCTGGACCTCCACGGTGGCGGGATCGGCGGTGTTGCCGGGGAAGGCCTCGACCGCGACCGGGCAGCCCCTCGCATCGGTGAGCAGGCCGAACTCGACCTGCGGGCGGTCGGGCCGGTGGTCGCGGGAATGGCCATGCCTCGCGAGCGGGCAGTGGCTGCCCTCGACGTACACCGACGTCAGGTCATAGAGCACGAGCGCTCCGGGCGAGAGGTGACGGGCCGCGAGCGCCCGCTCCACCCGGTCCTGGCGCGTCACGAGCCAGTCCATCGCGGCATACAGCTCGTTCTCGTCGGCGCCCTCGACCCCGAGGCAGGCGCCCAGGGTCGTCCGGCCGAGCGCTGATGCCGTGGCGAGCTTCGACGCGGGAGAGAGCAGCCGCGCCACGATGAGGGCGGTCGCGAGATCGCGCATCCGGGACGGCCGCCGGTCGAGGAGCGCCGGCAGCCCGAGGGAGCGCACGGTCCCGAGGACCGCGGCCACGTGGCCGTGGGGCAGGCTGCGGGTGATCCGCATCGTCTTGCCGGCGGGCAGGAAGTGCTGCCCGTGCAGGAACCCGCTGATGAGCTCGATGAGCGGCTCGGGCAGGTGGGACAGGTTGGCGAGCGTCTGCTTCTTGACCTTGCCGTCCTCGCGGTACGAGTTGCGGAGCAGCGTGCTCGTGTACTCGCGGCCTCCCTGGCGGCTAACCACCCTGACTACGTGCATGGCCGGGGTCTTTGCCTTCACCATGCCACAAGCATGCACATCCGCCGCTCGATGTCAAGTCATCTACTGACTACATCTCACACCGCGCAACAGGCACGCTGAAGCATCGTCTCGAGATCAGATGTGGGCGTTCCGAGGTCCGTTCAGGCCCGGTGGGCGCTGGAAGTTCGGTCTATCCTCCGTTCGTGCTGCCGGCGGTCGCCCCCCTGACGATGCTTCCGCGCGAGATCGTCTGGGCCGCATGGTTCGTCGTGTTGATGGCCGCCGCGCTGTTCATCGTCCGCCGCCTCGGGGTCCCGTTGCGGGTCGCCCCGCTGGTTCTCCTGTGGCCACCGTTCGCGGAGGGGATCATCGGAGGCAACGTGCAGGTCATCCTCGTCGCCGGCTTCGTGCTGCTCTTCTTCGACCGGCCGACCCGCTCGTGGGCAGCGACAGCGCGTGACCCGGCGGCGGCCGACGGGATCCTGGGGGCCGCGATCCCCGCGCTCAAGCTCTCCCAGCCTCATGCGTGGGTTGCCCTCCTCCGGCGACGCCCATCTGCTGCGCTTGCGGGGCTGGGCCTGGTGGGTGGCTTCGCCCTCGTGACGCTCCCCCTCGTTGGCGTCGACTCGTGGGTGGCGTGGGCGGAGCAGCTTCAGCGCGCCTCCGACCCGGCCTGGTTCCTGGGTGGCGCATCGCTCGCGGCCGGCCTGCCGGCAATGGTCGGCGTGGCGATCGCCGGGACCACCGCTGCTGCCTGCCTCATCGTCCCGCTGGCGCGGCTGGGAGCGTGGACCGGGCTCCTGACCGTGGTCGGGGCGCCGTCTCTGCGGATGTTCGGTGTCCTCTTCGCG
>JBBSAS010000285.1:0-2941 GCA_038252055.1 Candidatus Limnocylindrales bacterium | reverse complement strand
GAACCCGTGGCAGCGGCGGAACCCGTGGCGGCGGAACCCGTGGCAGCGGCGGAACCCGTGGCGGCGGAACCCGCGTTAGCGGCGGTGGCGCCGGCAGCCGCGCCGGCCGTCCACGGCGGGGGCGCGGTCCAGCTCTTGCCCGGCACCCGTCCTTCGGCACCCTGGTCGATCGCCGTCCCGCTCCGCGGCGCGCCAGCCGCACGGAGGGCGTGGCCCGGCAGCTCGACCTTCACCGGCGCAGCCTCGCGGCGCGCCCAGTCCGCGAACGTCGGGCATCCGGAGAAGGAGCTCGAGAGGCAGTAGGCCGCCTGGTGGGCGAGCGCTCGCGGTGCTGCAGGCGTCTCCGCGAAGCAGCGATGGCGGTGGTCCGGACCCGGGCCGCGCAGATCGCGTTCGTCGTCGAACGCAACGAACGGGCAGACGAGCTCCTCGGTGTCGTGCTCGGTCACGGGCGGATGATACAGGGGCCGGCGCGGGCCTTCTCCGCGGTCCGCCAGGGCCGCCCGTCGCACGGGGCCGGATGACCCTTGACGACGGTGCCACCGAGGGCGTCCCATCCGACCATGCAGCGCGTCCATGGGCGCCTCGGGTTGATCGCCGCGGCCGGCATGCTCGTCGGGGCCTGCGGCACGACTGCCACGGCCACGCCGACGCCGCTCCCCGCGACCCCTTCGCGGCTTCCCACGCCCACCGTCATTCCGATGCCGGCCACCCCGACCCCGGTGCCCTCCCCGGTCCCCGCGACGCTGCCCGTGACGACCGCCGTTCCCACGCCCGGAACCTCCCTTCCACCCTTCGCCTGCGGAACCACCGTCGGGCGCCCGGGCACGGTGCCGGTCGCCCGGATCACCGGCATGAGCGCGGCGAACGACGCCTCGGTCGGCCGGATCACGATCACGTTCGCCGGCGACGGTGCGGCCGAGGCCCTGCCCGAGGTGGAGGTCCGGCCCGCCGAGCCGCCCTTCGTTCAGGACCCGAGCGACCTGCCCCTCGAGGTCGCCGGCTCGAGCTTCGTCTCGATCGTCCTCACCGGCGGCACAGCCCTCGACGCCGACTTCAATCCGACCTACGCAGGCCCGTTCGACTTCAGGCCGGGCGGCAGCCCGATCGTCGAGATGGCCCGCGCGGGCGACTTCGAAGCCGTCTCGTCGTTCGTCGTCGGCCTCGACGGCCCGCCCTGCGTCCGGATCGTCCCGCCCGACGGCTCCAGCCGCCTCGTCATCGAGCTCCGCTCCGGCCCTGGCGCCTGACCTCCCGCGCTGGCGACGGCACACCCTGCCAGTCGCCGGCGGTCCCGGTCGAGCGCGGTCCCGGTCGAGCGCGTCGAGCACCCCGACCCGATCGTCACTCGTACTGCGCGGAATCCTCGAGCACCGACGGCAGCTCGGGCAGCAGGCGGAAGGGGCGCCCAGTCGGCGACTGGATGACGCCGAAGTGGCGGCGGTCGAGGGTCACGACCAGGTCGGTGCCGAGCCGATCGGCGAGCACGGCCACCGACGCGTCCGTCGTGCCCAGGCGGAGATCGGCATAGCGCTCGATCATGTCGGCGATGCGGGGCCAGTCGTCGGGCTCCGGCGCCTCGACGTCGACATCGCGCAAACGGCGGATGAAGGCCGACTCGCCGCGCGGGCCGACTCGCCGCCCGGCGAAGTGGGCAACCTCGGCGATCACGAGGGTCGGGATGACGAACCGCAGGTCGCGCCGGCCGAGCACCGCGACGCACCGGGCATGGTCCACGTCCCCCCGATCGATCGACGCCAGGAGGGGGCCCGCGTCAACGACTGCCAGCGAACGCATCGTTCTCGATGTCATCGGCCCAGTGCTCGGCCAGCCAGTCGTCGAGGTCCGCCGCCGACACGGACCCATCGCTCTCCCACAGGCCGATGAACGGCCACGCTCTCTGCTCGTTGCCATCGAGCCCCAGCTCTGCCTCGATGGCCTCGCGGGCGATCCGCGACACGGGCATGCGCCGACGCCTCGCCTCTCGCTCGAGGGCGGCCGCGACGTCATCCGGCAGGCTGATGGTTGTGCGCTTCATACGTGCATACTCGCCGCCGAAGGCGCGCCCGTCAAGCCCGGGGTGTCGGGTCCGCTCGGCCGTCCACGAGCAGAGGGTCGCCGCGGAACTCCCCTCGGCGGACGTCGGGACGGCTATCCTCGGGGGGCCTGTCCCGCTGGCGGACGCCGGTGATCGACGAGGAGGGCTAGCGCATGGCACGAAGGCGATCGAATGGCGACAGGGCCGGCGCCCTGGGCTTCGAGGCCACGCTCTGGCAGGCGGCCGACGCCCTGCGCAACAACATGGATGCCGCCGAGTACAAGCACGTCGTCCTGGGGCTGATCTTCCTCAAGTACATCAGCGACGCCTTCGAAGCGAAGCACGCCGAGCTCGACGCGGACCGCGACCACGGCGCCGACCCCGAGGATCCCGACGAGTACAAGGCCGCCACCATCTTCTGGGTGCCCAAAGAGGCCCGGTGGTCAGCCCTGCGGGCCGCTGCGCCCCAGCCGACGATCGGCACCCTCGTCGACGACGCGATGGCCGCCATCGAGCGCGACAACCCCTCGCTCAAGGGCGTGTTGCCCAAGGACTACGCCCGGCCCGGGCTCGACAAGGCGCGGCTCGGCCAGCTCATCAACCTCGTGTCCGACATTGCCCTCGGCGCGCCGGCCGACCGTGCCAAGGACACACTCGGCCGCGTCTACGAGTACTTCCTCGCCCAGTTCGCCTCGGCCGAGGGCAAGCAGAGCGGGCAGTTCTACACACCCCGGCACGTCGTCCGCGTCCTGGTCGAGATGCTCGCCCCGTACAAGGGCCGCGTGTACGACCCGTGCTGCGGCAGCGGCGGCATGTTCGTCCAGAGCGAGCGGTTCATCGAGGCCCATGCCGGGCGGATCGGCGACATCAGCATCTACGGCCAGGAGTCCAACTACACGACCT
>JBBSAS010000284.1:0-2967 GCA_038252055.1 Candidatus Limnocylindrales bacterium | reverse complement strand
TCGTGACATGGCCCCGCCAATGTCCGCCGCGGGTGCCAGAATGGCGGCCATGAGCGACCCGACGCACACCACGGCCGCGGGGGCAACCGCGCTCCACGACGACGCCGCGGCCACCCCGGCGCACGAGCCGGACACTGGCGGTCACGGCCACGACGGGCACGAGGAGGGCCCGGGGCACGGACCTGCCCTCGGGCCGATCGACTGGGCGGCCTGGGGCGCCGGAGTTCTGGGCGTGGGAGCGGGGCTCGCCGTCGCCGCCTGCCTCTACCTGGCCACCGCGGCGTAACGGGCATGGCAACGACGTACGGCCCGAACTCGGTCGCCGCGGAGCGGCTGCTCGACGCGCTCGACCACCTGGACCCCGGGGCCGTGGCGACGCTCGCCGCCGCGGGCGGAGGGGCAGGAGGCACGGCGGAGGACGACCCGGCCGTCGCGGCGCGGGCGGAGCTCCGGGCCCGCCTCCGCGAGGTCGCCGTCGGCGGCGGGAGGCTCGGCGCCGTCCGGGCCATCGGCGACGAGGTGCTGGCCTGGGCCTCGAGCACGTCGCACTGGTTTCCAGCGGGCGTGGCCGGGGCGAACGAGAGCACGGCCGAGATCGCGCCCCGCATGGCCGCCGCGCCGATCGTCCTCGACGCGGCCTACGCGGTAGTCCTCGAGGACCTCCTCGACGACGACGAGCTGGAGCTCCTCCTCACGCCCTGGGAGGAGGTCGTCGGGTCGCCCTTTGGGGGTGAGTCAGACGCTGCGCTCGATGACGGGACGACCGACTTCGAACGTTCCGACGACGGGCTGCCGGCGGGGATGAGCTTCGATGCCGAGGGCGATCCGGACGAGGCGAGCTGAGGGACGAGCCGTGCGGTGGATTGGGACCCTCGTGTGCGCCCTTCTCCTGGCCGGATGCGCCGGGAGCACGCTCCCAACCCCACGCTCGTCCATCGCGGCGAGCCCCGGCTCGGATGGCCCGGCCGCGATCGTCCGGGTGACCCTGGACCTCTACTCCGGACGGCCCGATCCGACGTGGGTGCTGACCGACGCCGAGGCCACGCGCCTGGAGGGCGCCCTCGCGGCCCTGCCCGGCGCCACTGGCGCGCCGCCGGTGGGCGGCCTGGGCTACCACGGGTTCACCATCGAGCGGACGGCCGGCACGCTCATTGCCTACGGGGGCACCGTTGCACCGCCGGGGGAGGGTCCGCGAGCGTTCCTCGCCGATCCCGCCCGCTCGGTCGAGCGCCTCCTCGCCGAGACGGCGCGCGCCCACGTCACGAGCGGCGAGGCGACCGAGGTGGCGCGGGCGCTCGGTGCTCCCTGACGGGTCGCGGGGGCGACTCCTCAGCGCTTCGCGCGCAGGTAGACCAGCCAGTAGAAGGCGCCGACGAGGAGCGACCCGCCGACGATGTTGCCGAGGGTGACCGGCACGAGGTTGCCGACGAGGCCGGCCAGGTCGAGGCTGGCGTAGTCCGCCGGCGCGTGGTCGATCGCCGTCCAGAAGCTGTCGGGCGCAACCGCCCGGATGAGGATCCCGGCGGGGATGAAGTACATGTTCGCGACGGAGTGCTCGAAGCCCATCGCGACGAAGGCGGCGATCGGGGGAATGATCGCGAGGATCCGGTCCGCCGTCGAGCGCGCCGAGTAGCTCATCCAGACGGCGAGGCAGACGAGTCCGTTGCAGAGGATCCCGAGGAGGAACGCCTGGAGCGGGTCGTAGGCGATCTTCGCCGCGGCCGTCGAGAGGGCCACCGCGCCGACGGAGTCGCCCCCGAACGTGTACTGGCGGGCCCCCACGACGAGGACCGCGGTCCCCACGGCGCCGACCATGTTCCCCGCGTACACGATGACCCAGTTGCGAAGCACCGCGGCGGTGCTGATCCGGCGCGACGCCCAAGCCATCGCCAGGAGGTTGTTCCCGGTGAACAGCTCGGCCCCGCCGACGATCACGAGGATCAGGCCGAGCGAGAAGGCGAGCCCGGCGACGAGCTTCACGATCCCGTAGGGAAGCACGCCCACGGCGCCGGCCGAGACCGTGGTGGCAAACGCCGCACCGAGGGCGATGAACGCGCCGGCGAGGATCCCGAGGGCGAACAGCGGAACGAACCCGAGGGCGGCCTTGCGGACACCGATCTCGGCGGCCTTGGCCGCCATCTCGGGGGGCATGAGCGCATCGAGGCGAACCTCGGGAACGGCGGACGCCGGTGCGGCCGGGGGAGCGGCGGGGGGCCCTGGCGCGGCCGGGGGCCCTGGCGCGGCCGGGAGCGCGGAGGCCATTAGAACAGCCCGACCACGTTCCCGTCGGCGTCGATGTCGATCTTCTCGCCGGCCGGGTGGCTCGGCAGGCCGGGCATCGTCCGCATGTCGCCCGCGAGCGGGTAGATGAAGCCGGCGCCCGCGGCCAGGCGGACGTCACGGACCGGGAGGCGGAAACCGGTCGGGCGACCCTTGAGGTTGGGGTCGTGGGAGAGCGAGAGGTGCGTCTTCGCGACGCAGATCGGCAGGCTGCCGTAGCCGAGGCCCTCGTACTCGGCGAGCGCCTTCGTCGCCGCGGGGGCGAAGTCCACGCCCGCGGCCCCGTAGACGCGGGTCGCGATCGTCTCGATCTTCTCCCGGAGCGGCATCTCGTCGGGATAGAGGAGCTGGAACGAACCGCCCTCCGCCTCGGCCGCGTCCCAGACCGCGGCCGCGAGGTCCTCGGCGCCGGCGCCGCCCTCGGCGAAGTTCCGGGTGACGACCGCGTCGCGGGCACCCGCCGCGAGCGAGACCTCGCGGATCGCCTCGTACTCGGCCGGAGTGTCGGTGGGGAAGGCGTTCATCGCGACGACGACCGGGACGCCGTACGAGCGGACGAGCTCGACGTGGGCGGCGAGGTTCGCGCAGCCGGCCCGGACCGCCTCGACGTTCTCGGTCAGCAGGGCCGGGTCGAGCGGCTTGCCCGCCACGATCCGGCCGACGCCGCCGTGCATCTTGAGAGCCCGG
>JBBSAS010000283.1:0-2967 GCA_038252055.1 Candidatus Limnocylindrales bacterium | reverse complement strand
GACGGCGTCCTCAAAGATGAGTGGCGCGAGGAGCATCGACTCGTCGAGATCGTCGGTCCCCGGGATCGTCATCGCCCGCGGATCGTGGGCGGCGTCCGGCAGGTTCTCCGGGACCCGGTGCTCGGCGACCCAGCCGGTGATCCCCTGGCCGACGCGGAGCAGGAGCTGCTCGGGCGTCTCGTCGTGGAACTCCCCGACCAGGCCGCGCATCGCCACGGGGATGAGCCAGCCGTCGTCGCGGAGGCGGTAGACGCGGACGTTGTGGTACTCGATGAGCTGGTCGAGCTCGTTGGCGATCGCGGCACCGATCTCCGTCTCACTCGTGAGGCGGGCCAGCCGTGCGCCGAGCTGCTGGATCGACTGCAGGTGGGTGGCCCAGGTGGCCATCCGCTGGTAGCGCTGGGCATTCGCGAGGGCCGCCCCCGCCTGGGAGACGAGGCCGACGAGCGTCTCCAGCGCCGTCTCGTCCCACGCCTGCGGCCCGGCGTGGTGGACGGTCAGGAAGCCGAGTGTCGCGTCGCCGGCACAGAACGGCGCGACGCAGGTCGTGCCGGCACCGGTCGCCGCGGCCAGGGGGTGGCCGGCGGCGATTGCCCGTGCCCCCAGCGAGGCGTCGAATGGCTCGCGGAGGGCCGCGACCTCGGTCGCGTCCAGCCCCCGTGAGGCCTCGGTGAGCACGACGCCGTCCACGTTGCGGAGCACGACCGCCACCCCGGTGGCCCCGAACAACTCGCGGGCGTGCGTCACGACATCGTCGAGGACCTCGCCCAGGTCGATCCGGGAGGCCAGCTCGCGGGCGGTCCGGCGGAGCGTCTCCGCTCGCTGCAGCGCGAGCTCCGTCGCGTCCCGAAGGCGCTCGGCGTGGACGGCGACGCCGAGCTGTCGCGCCACGGCGACGAGGAAGGTCTCCGCCTCGGCGAGGGTCGCGCGCGGCGTGGCGTCGGCGGTGACGAGCACGCCCCACATCTCGCCGTCCGCGGGAATGGCCACGGCCATGCGGGCCGGCGCCTCGTCATCGGTCGTGAGCCAGCCGGGCCCGGTGCCCATCAGCTCGGCCACCGGGCCGGGGGCGACAAGGGCACGGGCGGGGAGGCTGTCCTCGTCGGCGCGCGCGGTGACTCGGAGGCCCTCGACGTGGCGGGAGGCGGCCATGCGGAGCCCCCCGTCCCGCCGTTCGAGGATCATCGTGAGGTCGTGCTCCGCGCGGTCGTGGAGCAGGTCCACGGCCGCCTGCGCGATCTCGACGAGCGGCCGGCCCGAGGCCACCTGGTCGGCGAGCCGGCCGAGGATCTCCATTTCGACGAGGCGTCGCTCGGCCGCTGGTCGCGAGGCGGAGGACGGTGCCGGGGGCCACCCGGCGCCAGCCCGGCCGGCGTCGAGGAGGCGCAGCGGGCCGGCCTCCCATCCGGCGGGGGAATCGTCGAGCCCGTCGCTCGACCCGGGCATCTCGGTTGGGCGAGTCCGGAGCTCCACGATGGTCGCCCCGAGCGGGGGCACCGGCCGGAACGGGACGGATCCCCCGCCGGAGCGCCGTAGCCGCCCGGCCGCCGCGGGTTGCTCGGCCGCGGCGAGGAACCGCTGCAGGTCGACGACGCGATAACGGCGGTCGCCACGCGCGTTGATCCGGTAGAAACGCAAACGCCCCTGGTCGCCCCATGCCCGAATCGTGTTGGGATGGACCCCGAGCAGACGCGCCGCCTTCGTGACGGTGAGCGTGGCGTCGGCGGGACGGGCGGCAGGTTGCGTGGCTGGTCGCCGTTGCGTCGCGGGCCTCCCTTGGCTCCGGGGCCCGGCGGACCATCGATGCGCTCTGGTCCGTGGACGGCGGGGTCAACGACACGACTCTCCGCGACTTCACAGTTCTTGCCAATAGGACGATGGTCCCGGTGGTCTCCTGCTGTCTTCCGGCGGGCAGTGCCGGGCGCTCCGCCGCCAGCACGAGCCGGACGCGCGGGTCCACTGCCCGGGCCCGCGGGGCGGCCCTGATACGGCCGCGCGGATGGCATGATGGAACGAGGGCCGGCGCGCGCCGCGGCCAGTGGGAGGTGAGGGCGACGATGGCGGACCCGGCGGGACGATCCGGCGAGGCCGGAGCCACGGCGACGGCTCGATGACGGCTGAGCCCGGGCACGAGATCGTCGCGTACCCTGGCGGACTCCGGGTCCGGTACCGCTGGGCCGGGAGCGGACAGGGCCCAGCGGTCTTCGCCCTGAGCGAGGTCGGGGGGCCGCTCCACGAGCTCGGCGACCGCGTCTCGCCGCGGTACGAGGGGCTCTGCCGGGCCGAGATCCGGGTGGAGGGGCCGGGAGGTACGTGGGCGGCGCGGCTCGCCTCCACGATCTACGACCGCCCGGCCGGGATCGCCTGGGACGATGCCGGAGCGCTCGTCGTGAAGTACGGGTTTCACGCCTACGCGCTCGACGCGCGGACCGGCGACGTGCGCTGGGACCATCGGTCAGGATCGCCGCTCGTGGCGGTCCTCGGGTCGCCGCGGCTGGGGCACGTGATCGTGCAGGCGGAGGTGGAGACGTTCGCTCTCGAGGCGGACGGTGCCGTTCGCTGGCGGGTCGCGCATTCCGACGTGGTGTCGAGCGCGGAGCTCGTCGGCGGGCGGCTCGTCCTCACGAGCTACGGTGGGCTTGAGACTGCGCTCGACCCGGTGACCGGCGCGACCGCTCGCTGAGGGCGCCGGCATTCGAGCGCGTCGGGTACGCGCCGGGCACCCTGACCGAGGTCCGGCCCCCCGAGGCCGGAGATCCGGGTTCCGACCAAGGGCCGTCGTGGACAGGGTGTGGACAACGCGCACCGTTCATCGCGGTTCGGTGGAGGACGGCCATTGACCCGGCGGCAGCGGCCCGATACCGTGGTTCTCGACCCGGAGGGGTCATGAGCTCGCTAATGGCGGAGGCTTCGGCCGAGGCCCACGCGACGCGGAGGTTCCTCCGGGTCGCTCTGTGCCCGGAGGCG
>JBBSAS010000282.1:0-2974 GCA_038252055.1 Candidatus Limnocylindrales bacterium | reverse complement strand
GCGGCAGACTCACCGGTCCGGACGCCGGGCACGGTCGCGATCACGCCCCGCCGCGGGTCGATCGTCACGCGGAGACGGTGGGCGCGGGCGGAACGGCGGAGGGTGTAGGGAAGGTCGCCCCCGGGCAGGCGCGCCACCGCCGGGGTCTCGACGCGGGCGGCGCGGCTGGGAGCATGGTCGGCCACGTGCTGATGCTGCCACAGCCAGGTGGCGGGGACGAGCCACTGGTCGGGCGCGTCGGCGGGCGGAGGCGCCGGCCCGCGCGCGGGCGGCGAGCCGGAGATGCGATCATGGCGACCGACACAACCCACGCGGACGGGCTGATCGTCCAGCGCAACGAGGGGAGACGCGATCAGGTGAGCACGAACCTCCGGGTCGGGATCGTCGGGGCCGGGGTGATGGGCCAGACGCACCTCGCGGCCTGGGTCGCCGAGGGCCACCCCGTCACGCTGTTCGACGTCGTTCCGGGCGTCGCGGCCGAGGTCGCCGGACGCTTCGGGGCGGGGGCTGCCGGACCCGCCGGGTCCGTCGGGTCCGTCGGAGCCGGGGCAGCCGTCGCAAGGGAAGCCGCCGCCGGCGCTTCCGTCGTCGCCGCGGAGACCCTCGACGCGCTCTTCGAGCGCTCCGACGTCGTGGACGTCTGCACGGCCACCCACCAGCACGCGGAGGTCGCGATCGCCGCTGCCCGGGCCGGCCGCCACGTCATCTGCGAAAAGCCAATCGCCCGGACCGTCGCCGACGCGGAGGCGATGATCGTCGCCGCCGCCGACTCCGGCGTGCGCCTCTTCGTCGCCCAGGTCCTCCGCTTCTTCCCAGAGTACGAGGCCGCCCGCCGCACCGTGCTCGACGGGGCGATCGGCGCGCCCGCGGTGCTTCGCCTCAAGCGCGCCAGCTATCGACCGCGCCACGCCCCCGGGCACTGGTTCTTCGACGAGGCCAAGTCGGGCGGGATGATCGTGGACCTGATGATCCACGACTTCGACTACGTCCGGTGGGTCGCCGGCGAGGTCGTCGCCGTCCAGTGCCGGTCCACCGCGGTCGAGCGACCGGGCAGAGAGACCGACCATGCGTTCGCGATCCTGACCCACGCCTCGGGCGCGATCAGCCAGGTGACCGGCTCGTGGGCCTACGCCCCGCCGGCCTTTCGGACCTCGTTCGAGATCGCGGGCTCCCACGGACTCATCGAGTACGACTCCGCCACCGCGCCGCCGATCCTCTCCTACCTGCGGCCGGCGGCCGACGAGAGCGGACCCGTCGCGCTGCCGGGGAGCCCCGTCGCCGAGGACCCCTTCCGCCTGGAGCTCCGCGACTTCGCCCGAGCGATCGTCGAGGGGACGCCGGCGCGGGTCGAAGCGGCCGACGGCCTGGCCGCCCTGCGAATCGCCCTTGCCGCCGACGAGGCGGCCCGAACCGGCCGGGTCGTCCGGCTCGACGCGGAGGGACCCCGATGACGACGCCCGCCACCCCCGTCCGGCTCGGATTCCTCTCGGTTGCCCACGGCCACGCCGACGCCTATCTCGACATCCTCGCCGGGATGGACGGGGTGGAGCTCGTGGGCCTCTGGGACGAGGAGGAAGCCCGGGGCCGCGCCGCCGCCGACGCCCGCGGAACCGCGTTCTTCGCCACCGAGGCCGAGCTCCTCGCGCGCGTCGACGGCGTGATCGTCGCCTCGGTCAACGCCGAGCACCGCCGCCTCACCGAGCTCGCCGCCGCGGCCGGCGTCCACGTCCTCTGCGAGAAGCCGCTCGCCACGACCGTCGAGGACGCCCGGGCGATGATCGCCGCCTGCGATGCGGCCGGCGTGCGCCTCTCGACCGCCTTCCCGATGCGCTTCAGTCCCGTCCTCGACGCCCTGGCCGGCTCGGTTCGCTCGGGCGCGGTCGGCGAGGTCGTGGCCCTCGAGGGCGTGAACACGGGCGAGATGCCGGACCACCTCGCGAGCTGGTTCATCGACCCCGTGCTCGCAGGAGGCGGGGCCGTGACCGACCACGTCGTCCACCTCGCGGACGCCTATCGCTGGCTCCTCGGCTCCGAGGTCGTCGAGGTCTACGCGGTCGCGAACCGGATCCTCCAGGAAGGGTTCGACGGCGTCGAGACGGGCGGGCTCGTCTCCCTTCGCTTCGCCGATGGGGTGATCGCGACGATCGACTGCAGCTGGTCGAAGCCGCGCTCGTACCCGACGTGGGGCGGCATGACGATGGAGGTCGTCGGGACCGAGGGCGCCGTCGCGGCCGACGCCTTCCGGCAGCACCTCGTGGTGTACGGCACCGCGGCCGCCGGCACGAGCTGGCCCTTCTGGGGCTCCGACCCGAACGCCGGCATGCTCGCCAACTTCGTGGCGACGTTCGCCGGGGACGCCGATCGGGGGGCCAGCGGGATCGACGGGCTCCGGGCGGTCGAGGTGGTCGACGCGGCCTACCGCTCGATCGCCTCCGGCGAGCCGGTCTCGATCGAGCCACCCGGGCGAACCGCGCCAGCCTGAGCGACGGCAGCGCCTACTGCACCCGAACCTGGAGCGTCACCGGCGGAGACTCCTGGAACCGGAACGTGACATCGACCGTCTGGCCCGGCTCGACAATGTGTGCGGGATCCACAAGCGTCAGGTGGCCTGAGCCACCCTGAAGGATGAGCGTCTGGCCCGGTGTGATCGGGAGCCACTCCATCCGGATCATGTCGTTCAAGCCGGTGCCGACATCAGTGGGAGCAGGGAGGGCACAGCAGGAACTCGTCCCGTCGATCTCGACGTGGCTGGTGATGGAGCTCGAACCGCCCACCAGGGCATCCTCGTGACCGGTGACGTTGGTGATGGTGGCCTCGACGAGGATGGGGTGCGTGCTTCCGGGAAGCTGGACCGCCCGTGCGTCGCTGATCGACATCGTCGGGCCCGTCGGTGACGGCGTCCCGCAGGCCGAAGCGGCCAGAATCATCGCCACCAATGCGCTCACCCAACGGACGCACATGGGCTCGACCTCCT
>JBBSAS010000281.1:0-2978 GCA_038252055.1 Candidatus Limnocylindrales bacterium | reverse complement strand
TGCCCGTCCCCGAGCCGTGCCTGCAGGAGCCCGAAGTCGGGCCGGCCCTCCGGGTCGAGGGCAACGACCTCGCCATCCACGATCGCCTCGGGCGCGGCGAGCCACGACGGCGGGCCAAGCAGTTCGGGGAAGCTTCGCCCGGCGTCGTTCCGGTTCCGGGTCCGCAACGCCACCGCTCCGTCCGCGACGATCGCCTCGACCCGGTGCCCGTCCCATTTGGGTTCGAAGATCCAGTCGTCATCCTCGAAGGGGGCGGATCCCGGCGTGGCGAGCATCGGTGGCACGAACGCCGGCTGGGGTTCGCGGCGTGAGCCCGGGGGATCGAGGGACGGCAGCGGTGGCGGCGCCGGATGGCTGAACCGTGGTGGCACGCCGGCCGCGATCTCCTCGTTCGTGCGACCCGTCTTCACCGAGAGGGGATGCTCGGCCGGGTCCCATCCCGCGATCGCTTCGGGGCCGGCCTTCGCGATGAGGAGCCAGGAGGTGTCCGCCTCGCCCCCGGTTCGAAGCCGATCGTCGCGGTTGCCCGTCCGCACGAGCGTGAAGCGGCCCGCCAACTTCTCGCCTCGGAGCCGGAGCTTGAGCTCGCCGGCCTCGAGCGCAGCGGCCGGGTCCCATGTCAGCTCGGGCTCGAAGGTGCCCCAGTCCCAGCATGACGAGTCGCCGGCGCCGTACTGGCCCGCCGGGATCACGCCCTCGAAGTCGAGGTACTCGACCGGGTGGTCCTCGGTTCGCGCCGCGAAGCGACGCTCGTCGGGGTCGCGCGTCGGGCCCTTCGGCACCGCCCACGAGGCGAGGACCCCGTCGATCTCGAGGCGGAGGTCGTAGTGGAGCCGGCTTGCGCGGTGGCGATGGACGACGAACCGGCCGCAGCCGCCGGGCGCGCTCGGGCCGCTCAGCGGCGGCGTCGAATCGCGATCGCGGTCGCCGGGAGTCGCCGGCGGGCGAGGGTCGCCGGGCGCCGACTCCGAACGGGAAGCTGCCGTTGCGCGGGATTGCGCCGTCCCCGGGCGTGGCTCCGGCGTCCGCTCGAAGTCGCGCTTCGACCGGTAGCGATCGAGTGGCATCGTCGGCTTCGTTCGAGCGCTCGTCAGCGCCTAGAGCGGCAGGCGCCGGAAGACGGCGAGCAGCGGCGGGAGCTCGCGCGGAGCCGCGACCACCGGTACGCGGTACCAGGCAGTCCCTGCGGGTCCCGCCCGCAGCGGGGCATCGAGCCGGCGGGCGGAGAGGGCACGGAACCCGAGCGCGCCGAGCGCCGTCGCAACGATCGTCCCGTCGCCCACGAAGCCCCGGCCGGCGAGGCACCACGGGGATGGGGCGAGCAGCGCCGCGAGCTCGCCACGCCGCTCGCCGAACGGCCGGCGCGCCAGGCTCGCCCCGTCGAGGAAGAGGAGGTCGGAGGCCACGAGCGCCGCGGACCCGCCCGATCCGCCGCACATCCGCCGCTCGAGGAGATCCCGGCTCGGGCGGCCCTGTTCATCGAGGACCATGAGCGTGGCATCGAGCACGACGCCGTCTCGCCGCACGAGGGCCGGGATCCCATCCAGCTCCGGAAAGGCGGGCGTTGGGTCGGCGATGGCCTCTGCGCGGAGGCGGACCGTGCCGTCCTCCACGAGCACGAGCACGCGGATCCCGGGCCACCACGGCTCGAAGTAGGTGCCCGGATCGTCGAACGGGCCTTGGCCCCAGGTTGGTCGCATGAGCGGGATCCGGTCCGGAAGACGCGAGGTCGCGGCCTCGAACGCGAGCGGAAGCGGCTCTCCCGGCGGCCGGCGGGTCATGCTCCCGCTCAGGCCGACTTGCGGCGCGCCACCTTGCGAGCCGGTGCCTCGTCCTCGTCGCTCACGTCATCCGCGGCAACGACCCGCGGCTTCTTCGCCCGGCGCGAGGCCGCGGTCGGCGTCGCGGCCCGACGGCGGGGCCGGCCGGTCGTGCCCGCCGAAGCTGCCGTGTCGGTCTCGGTCTCGGTCTCGTCCTCGGCCGCCGCCTCCACGTCGCGGTTCGCCCGCTCCGTGCGCGCGGCGTGGACGCTCGCCTCGAGGACCGCCATGAGGTCAACGAGCTGGCCGCCGGCGGCCGGCGCCTCCGGCTCCGCGATCTCGCGTCCCTCGACCTTCGCCTCGATGACCTGTTCGAGGGCAGCCCGGTACTCGTCCCGGTACTCGGCCGGGTCAAATGCCCCCGTCATCGCGGCGATGAGCTGGGCTGCCATCTTCCGTTCAGCCGGCTTGACCTCGACGTCTTCGCCGGGAAGGTCGAGCTCCTCGGTTGCCCGGATCTCGTCGGGCCAGTAGAGCGTCTCGAGGAGCAGGGCCGAGCCGTGCGGATTGAGCGCCGCGAGCGCCTCCCGATCCCGGATGACGACCTTGCAGATCGCCGCGAGGCCCTCCTCCTCCAGGACCTCGCGCAGGAGCGCGTAGGCCTTCTTGCCGATCGCCTCGGGCTCGACGTAGTAGGTCTGCTTCACGAGGCGCTCGGGCTCGTCATCGGCGGGAACGGCCGGGACGAACTTCTCGATCTCGATCGCCCGGACGGTCTTGAGCGGCACCTTGGCGAGGTCCTCGTCGGTGATGACGACGTACTGGTCCTTGGCGTACTCGAACCCCTTGACCGTCTCGCCGCGCGAGATGGTCTCGTCGTCGGTCGGGCAGTAGATCTTCATCTGAATCCGGCTCAGGCAGCTCTCGTGGAGCATGTTGAACGAGATTCCGCGGGACTCGGTCGCGAGGTAGAGCCGGACGGGAATGGTCACCAGGCCGAACTGGATGGCCCCCCGCCACATCGAGCGCGCCATGTCGCCTTCTGTGCCTCGAGCGTCGGCCGGTGTGGGCATGCACCCGGCGGCATGCCCGGTCGGCCGGGAGGGGAGTGTACGCGAGGAGGCGCCGAAACGGCCAGCCCTGCGCGAGCCGAAACGATGCATCCGCGTTGCAGCGGACCGGGATCAGTCCTCTGGCCGGCGGCCCGACGCGTGCTCC
>JBBSAS010000280.1:0-2983 GCA_038252055.1 Candidatus Limnocylindrales bacterium | reverse complement strand
GGAGCCCCAGAGCGGCTCGACGAGGATCCGCAGGTCGGCGGCGCGGAGCGCGTCGAGGTCGAGCGTCCGCCGCACGAACTGCTCGTAGCCCGGGAACGGGTCGAAGCGCTCCACGAGCCCGGCGGCCTCGGCGTCGGCGAAGGGGCGTGCCGGGATCGCCCGGGTGCCGTTCCCGGCGATCACCGCCTCGAGCGCGCCGAGCATCTCGGGCCCGGCCGCAGCGCCGGTCGGCGACTTCACCTTGAACCCGTTGTCGGTCCAGGGATTGTGGCTGGCGGTGATGACGATTCCCGCCGCGGCGCCCCGGACGACCACCTCGTAGCTCGACATCTGGGTCGGGACCGCCTGGGCGGCGTAGGCGACCGGGATGTCGTAGGCGAGGAGGACCTCCGCCGCGGCCGCCGCGAAGTACTCGGAGGCGAAGCGGCGGTCATAGGCGATGACGACGCCCTTCGCCTGTTCGCCGCGGTCCGCCACGTACCGGGCCACGCCCTCGGCACAGCGCCGCACACTCTGGAACGTGAAATCGTCGGCGACCTTCGCCCGCCAGCCGTCGGTTCCGAAGACGATCGTCGTTGGTCCGGGCGCGACGCCGACAACGGCGGCCGAGCCGTCGACGGCCCCGGCCCCGGCCCCGGCCGCGGCCCCGGCCCCGGCCGCGGCCCCGCCCGCAGAGTCTTCCCCGTGGTTTGCGTTCGCGGTCACGAATGATCCTCCCCGGCGCGTGCCAGCTCCTCGGCAATCGCGCGGACCTCCTGGCTCCGGTCCGCGGCGCACACCAGGAGCGCATCCGGCGTGTCGATGACGATCGTATCGCGGAGCCCGAGGGTCACGACGAGGCGGCCGTCGGCAAGGACGAGCGTCTCCCCGGATCCAACGTCCCGGCGGGGTCCCGAGCCGACGGCGCCGGCCGGCTCACCGCGAGCCCGGGCCCGCGTGACGAGCGCGTCCCGCAGCGACGCCCAGCTCCCGAGATCGCTCCAGCCGACGTCGGCCCGCACCATCGCGACGCGCCCCGCGAGGGACGCCGGCTCGATGACTGCGTAGTCGATCGACGTCGGGCGAACCGTGGCGTACGCCGCCTCGAGCGCCTCGGGGCCACCTTCCACGCCCCCTCGAACGGCCGCCAGGATATCCGGCGCCGAGGCGTCGAACGCGGACAGGATGGCGTCGCGTCGCCACACGAAGATCCCCGCGTTCCAGGCAGCGGGCGCGCTCCCGGCGAGGAGGGCCGCCGCCGCATCGGCCGACGGCTTCTCGACGAACCGGGCGACGGCGATCCGCCCGCCCGGGAGGCTCGTGTCCGACGAGCCGGCCGCTGCAACGATGTAGCCATAGCCGGTTTCGGGCTCGGTCGGGGTGATCCCGATCGTGACGAGGGGCTCGTCAGGTGCGGCGGCGACCCCGGCGGCCCGGGCAAGGACGTCACGGAAGCCGGCTTCGTCGGCGACGAGATGGTCGGCCGGGAGCACGGCCATCACCTCTGTCCCGGCGCGATCGACGGACAGGGCGGCCAGGGCGATCGCCGCCGCGGTATTGCGGCCAACGGGCTCGGCAAGCACATTCCCGGGCGGGAGCTCGGGGAGCTCGGCCCGCACGAGATCGAGGTGCCGGCGGTCGGCCACCACGACGACATCGGCGGGACCGGCCAGGGCCGGAAGGACCCGCTCATACGTCGTCCGGAGCAGGGTCCGTTCATCGACGAGCCGGAGGAACGGCTTGGGCCGCTCGGGCCGGGAGAGCGGCCAGAGCCGCGTGCCGCCGCCGCCGGCGAGGATCACCGCGTACATCGGCTGAGTCTACGGCGCCGGGCGAACGCCGGGCGGTCCACCTGCGCCGGCCGAGGCTCGCGCGCTGGCCCGGGCTCCGGCGCTGGCCCGGGCTCCCGTGCCCCGCGTCAGGAGCTGCTTCAGGGCCGCTGCCAGTCGCGCGCCGACCTCGTCGTTCGCTCGGGGCGGACGAGGACGTAGTCGCCGTGCCACGGCTCGCGGTGACGATCCTCGTAGTAGCGGTTGTAGTTCGTGAGGAACGCGTCGACGCTCATGAGGCGGACCGGCCACGGGTCCCGGGGCGACCCGAGCGGGCCCACGACGTAGAAGCCGAGGATCTCGCGGCTCGAGCGGTCGCCGGGGACCTGGCGGATCCGGTAGCCGATCACCGACCAGGCGTGGCCACCGTGCCAGACGGTGACGCCCACCGGATAGCCCGTCTCGTCGATCGCGTCGACGATCGCGTCGAGCGCCGCCGTCCTGGTCGGGTACGACCGATCCCGGTACGCAACGGGCAATGAGTCGGGCAGTCGCCAGTTCAGCGCCCCCGACCAGCCCCGGATGTCGTTGCCCGGGCCGTGGTAGCGGTACCGGTTGAAGCGGTACGTCGCGGAGGCGAGGAGCTTCTGCGTCGCGTAGCTGCGATCCGACGTCCGCAGGATCAAGTTCGCCATCGTCTGCACGGACGCAGGCACGCACCAGTAGCTCGTGTACTGGGTCACCACGGCCCCGGACCGGTAGAGCGAGCGGGTGATGACGACCGCTGCACCGGCCGTGGCCGATGTCGGCGCGGGCGTCGGTGCCGGCGATGCCGTCGGCGACGTCGCGGCGGTCGGACTCGGCGTCGGCGAGGCGGTCGCGCCCGGTGGCGACGGCGCCGGCGAGCCCGCGACGGGCGAGGCGCTCGGCTCGGGACCGGGCGATGCGCTCGGCTCGGGATCGGGCGATGCGGTCGCAACCGGGATGACGGGCGACGGCGACGCGCCGCCCCCTTCGGCGAGCGCCGATGTCGGGATCGCGAGCGAACCGAGGAGCACGGCCACGAGCAGGAGCGGCGCCAGCCGCCGAAGCGGTTCCAGGAGCCGGGCACCCGGGCACGCGGTTACCCGCCCGGCGGACGGGCGGCCACGGACCGCGATCGGGCCCACGGGGACGGTCACGGGAACTCCCCTTCAGGCGGGCTCCCGACCCGCCTGCGTCGAGCATGCCCGATC
>JBBSAS010000279.1:0-2985 GCA_038252055.1 Candidatus Limnocylindrales bacterium | reverse complement strand
CGCGGACGGGACGGTGGTGGACTCCGGCGACCGGAGCCAGTACGTCGGGCTTGACTCGACGTCCCTCCAGCTCCTGCTCCAGGTCCAGCGGCTCCTCCTGGCCTTCGGCGTCAAGGCGAAGCTCTACGAGAACCGCCGCGGGGGGCATTTTGAGGCGATCCTCCCCGACGGGCGAGGCGGAATGAATGCCTACCCGGTCCGCGAGACGCACTCCTTGCGCATCACCCGGACGTCGCGACGCGCCTTCGAGCGCGCGATCGGGTTCATGCCCCAGAGCCCCAAGGCCGCTGCCCTCGCTGCCCTGAACGCGACCGTCGGGACCTACCGCGACGAGATGTCGGACACGGTGGCCTCGGTGACGCCACTCGGCGAGGAGAACGTCTTCGACCTGACCGAGCGGGCGACCAGGCACTTCGTCGCAAATGGCCTCGTGGTTCACAATTGCAGTGAGTTTTCTTTCATTAATGATTCGTCCTGCAACCTGGCGTCCGTCAATGTGATGACGTTCGTCGGCGAGGATGGCGAGCTCGACGTCGAGGCCTACCGGCACGCCTGCCGGGTGACGATCACGGCCCAGGAGATCCTCGTCGACAACGCGTCGTACCCCACCCCGAAGATCGAGGAGAACAGCCACCGCTTCCGGCCGCTCGGCCTCGGCTATGCGAACCTGGGCGCGCTCCTCATGAGCCGCGGCCTTGCCTACGACTCGCCCGAGGGCCAGGCGTACGCGGCCGCTCTGACCTCGATCATGACCGCCGAGGCGTACCGCCAGAGCGCGATCATCGCCCGGGACCACGGCGGCCCGTTCGTGGAGTTCGAGAAGAACCGCGAGCCCTTCATGCGGGTCATCGGGATGCACCGCGACGCGGCGCACCGGATTCCGAACGAGAGCGTCCCGGCCGACCTCCGCGAGGCCGCGATCGCGACCTGGGACGAGACCTACGAGCTCGGCGAGCGGCACGGCTACCGCAACGCCCAGACCACCCTCCTCGCTCCGACCGGCTGCCTCGTCGGCGACAGCCTCGTCCTCACCGATCGTGGTCTCGTCCGGCTCCGCGGCCTCGGCAACCCCGACGGCGAGAAGTGGCAGGACCTCGACCTTCGCGTCGCCACCGACGACGGACCCCGGCCGGCCACGCGGTTCTACGTCAACGGCGCCGAGCCGGTCGTCACCGTGGAGACGGCCCGCGGCTACCGGGTCCAGGGCACGCCGACGCACCGGATCCGCGTCGTGGACGCGAACGGCGACTGGACCTGGCGCCGGTTCGCCGACCTCCGGGGCGGCGACCGCGTCCCGATGACCCTGGGGGGCATGGTGGGCGAGCCGCGCGAGGTGCCCCTTCCGCCGCTTCCCGAGGCGTACTGGACCTCCGACCACCGGACGTCCGTCCCCCGCTACCTCCACGCGGGCCTCGCCGAGCTCGTCGGCTACTTCATGGGCGACGGGTCGCTCCATGCCCGCGGCCTGCGCTTCTGCGTCACCGCCGGCGACGACGACGTCGTGGCCAGGATCGCCGAGCTCGGGCGCCGGCTCTTCGGCCTCGAGGCCGGCATCACGCCGAGGCCGGGCTACACGGAGGTCACCCTGAACTCCGTCCGCCTCGTCCTCTGGTGGGAGGCGTGCGGCTTCGCGAAGCACGTTCCGACCGGCGAGCACCGCGGCAAGGGCTACGAGGCCCACATTCCCGATGCCGTCCTCTACGCCAACGACCCGGCGGTCTACCGGGCGTTCGTCCGCGGGCTCTTCGAGGCCGACGGGACCGTGAACAACGGGTACCCGTCCTGGTCGACGGTGTCGGAGCGGTTCAGCCGCGACGTCCAGACGCTCCTGCTGGCCCTCGGCTTCGTGACCACCCACAAGGTCGACCAGCCGGGACGCGGGCACCGGGGGGCCAACCCGGTCCACGCCGTGCGCCTCCTCAACGCGAGCGCCGGCGCCCGGTTCCTGGCCGAGATCTCGTTCATCTCGGAGCGGAAGCGGACCGCCCTCGCGGGTGCCGACCATCCGCAGGCGGCCCGGTACGACCTCGTGCCCGTCAGCCGGGCGGCCGTGGATCGCCTGGCGCCCGAGAACGACCACCTGCGCAGGACGATGCTCCTGTCCCTCTCGCGAACGGGCCTCGTCTCGCGCCGCTCGGCGACCGCGCTCCTGGAGCGGACCGCCGACCCCGAGCTCGCCCACGCCCTCGGCTACTTCTACGACGAGATCGCCGGCGCGACCCTCGGCGAAGCGCAGCTGACCTACGACCTGTCGGTCCCGGCCAACGTGACCTACGTGGCCAACGGCTTCGTCAGCCACAACACGATCGCCTTCATGATGGACTGTGACACCACCGGGATCGAACCCGACATCGCCCTCGTCAAGTACAAGAAGCTCGTCGGCGAGGGCTACCTCAAGATCGTCAACAACACCGTCCCCGGCGCCCTGCGCCAGCTCGGCTACAGCCCGACCCAGGTCGAGGAGATCGTCGCCTACATCGACGACCGGGAGACGATCGAAGGCGCCCCGGGCCTGCGGGCCGAGCACCTCACCGTCTTCGACTGCGCCTTCAAGCCGCGCAACGGCAGCCGATCCATCGAGCCGATGGGTCACGTCCGGATGATGGCGGCCGTCCAGCCATTCCTCTCCGGGGCGATCAGCAAGACCGTCAACATGCCGGAGGCGGCGACCGTCGAGGAGATCGAGCAGATCTACCTCGAGGGCTGGAAGCTGGGCCTCAAGGCGATTGCGATCTACCGCGACAACAGCAAGCGGAGCCAGCCGCTCAGCACGAGCAAGCTCAAGAGCGACAGCGAGACGAAGGCCGCCGGGGAGGTCGTCGAGGAGCTCCGGGCGCAGCTCGCCGCGGCCCAGGCCGAGGCCGTCAAGCCGCACCGCCGCCGGCTCCCCGCCGAGCGGACGGCGGTCACCCACAAGTTCGAGATCTCCGGGCACGAGGGCTACATCACGGTGGGCCTCTACCCGGACGGCCAGCCCGGCGAGAT
>JBBSAS010000278.1:0-3003 GCA_038252055.1 Candidatus Limnocylindrales bacterium | reverse complement strand
GCCGGAGGTCGGAACCCCGCCACACGGGCTCCGCCATGGGAGGCGACCGTGCCGCCCGGCCGACCGACCCGACCGACCGGCGCGGCCGACTTTCGTCCCACGAATGTCCTGGCGACGGAAGCGGGCCCCTGGATCCGAATCCGTCGAAAAGCGTCGTGGCCCGAACGACCCGCGTGGGCGTCGTCCGTTTCGTTCGCACCACGACGGATCCCGGCATGGAGAGGGTCGCGGGTTGACGGTACGTTCGTGGCAGGAAAGGCGACCCGCCGAATCGTCCTGCCACGACGGAATCCGACGCGGTGGGCCGTGGGGCAGGGGTGGGGACGTGCGATGGGACTGGTCGCGATGGGACTGACCGCGCCCCCTAACCTCGGGTATCCTTTACATATGACCCGACGCGTAAAGTTCCGCGTTCGCGGGCGAACACGGATCAGTTCGAAGAACCAGGTGACCCTGCCCGTCGGCGCGCTCGCTGGCGCCGGGCTCACGGCCGGCGATCGCCTCGCGGTGGAAGTTCGCGGGCCTGGCGAGCTCGTGCTGCGGCGCGTGGACGACGCGCTCGATCGGTTCGCCGGGGCCCTGACTGGCACGTACCGCCCCGGTGATCTGGACGAGCTCCGCGACGAATGGCGCTGACCGTCATCGACGCGGGCGTCATCATCGCCCTGCTGGATGCCGACGATGCGCACCACGCGGCGGCGCTCACCGCCGTGCGCACGGCCCAGGAGCGCGGCGGCACTTTCGTCGTGCCCGCGTCGGCCTATGCGGAGTGCCTCGTTGGCCCGCTGCGTCGCGGCGAGGAAGCGGCGGCGACGGTGGACGCGTTCATTGCGGCGCTGCCGGCACACGTCGAGCCGATCGCCCGAGGGATCGCCCGCGCGGCGGCGGCGATCCGGGCCGGCAACGGGCGCACGGTGCGCCTGCCCGATGCGCTGGTGCTCGCGACGGCGATCGAGCTCCGCTCGGACTGGGTGCTCACGACGGACGCTGGATGGCCGGTCCTCGATCAGCCGGTCGAGGTCATCGGCCGGATCGAGGGCTAAAGCAGGCCGGAGCCACTCAAGTCGGCCGTGGCGGCGGGTGCCGCGACCGATGGCCGGGCAATGGTGGCGCGCGCCCCCGGTCAGTGGACCCGGGCGTCGAGGCCCTTCCAGAACGGCTCGCGGAGCTCCGTCTTGAGGATCTTGCCGGTGCCGCCTTTCGGCAGCGCGTCGCGGAACTGGAAGTCAGCGGGGACCTTGAAGCGGGCGAGGTGCGCCCGGCAGTGGGCCTTGAGCTCCCGGGCCGTCGCGGTGGCGCCCGGCTTGAGGACGACGAGAGCGATCGGGACCTCGCCGAACCGCTCGTCCGGGGCCGCCACGACGGCGCACTCGAGCACCGCCGGATGGGCCGCGATCGCGTTCTCCACGTCGATCGAGGAGATGTTCTCGCCGCCGCGGATGATGACGTCCTTCGAGCGGTCCCGGATCAGGACGTAGCCCTCCTCGTCGAGGGTGGCCATGTCGCCCGTGTGGAGCCAGCCGTCGCGGATCGTCGTCGCCGTGGCGTCGGGGTCGCGGTAGTAGCCGAGCATCACCGTGTTGCCGCGAACGACGATCTCGCCGATCTGCTCGCCGTCGGGTCGGACGTCGTGGCCCGACGAGTCGACGACCCGCATCCCCACGCCGGGGATCGGCCAGCCCGTCATCGCCCGCCGCTCGAGCCCGCGCTCGGGCGTCTCCGCCTCGGTCAGGATGTCGCGCGGGAGGGCGATCGTGACGATCGGCGTCGTCTCCGAGAGCCCGTACCCGACGATCGCCTCGACGCCGAGCCCCTCCTCGATCGCCCGGGCGAGGGCCGGCGACGCCGTGGAGCCGCCGATGATGACCTGGCGCAGGCTGGAGAGGTCGTAGTCGGACCGGGCGTGGTGGTGGACGAGGGCGTTGAAGATGGCGGGCACCCCGAGCAGGCGCGTCACCCGGTAGCGCTGGACCGCTTCCATGAGGGCCGTCGGCTCGAACTTCCGGAGCATCACGTGGCGACCGCCGATCATCGTCACGAAGTGGGGGACACCCCAGCCGTTGACGTGGAAGAGAGGGACGACATGGAGGACCACGTCGTCCTCGCGGAAGCCGAGGGCGACCTGGGTGCCCATGGCGTGGAGGTAGAGGTTGCGCTGGGTGAGCGCGACGCCCTTCGGCAGGCCGGTGGTGCCGCTCGTGTAGAAGAGCTCGGCGATCGCATTCTCGTCCACCTGGGGATGGCGCGGGTCGGGTGAGCCGCCGGCGATCAGGGCCTCGTACTCGTCGCTCGCAATCCCGCCCGGCTCGCCCTCCATGATCACGAACCGCGGCCGCATCGTCAGCTGCGCCGCGATCTGCTCCACGAGCGGGGCGAAGTCGGCGTTGAAGAAGACCACCCGCGACTGGGCGTGCTCCAAAATGTAGGCGATCTCGTTGGGGGCCAGGCGGATGTTGACGGGGTTGAGGACCGCGCCGGCCTCGAGGACGCCGTAGTAGGCCTCGAGGAGGTGGTGGGTGTTGTAGGTGATGAAGGAGACGCGGTCGCCCGTCTCCACGCCCAGGTCGGCCAGCGCGTTCGCCAGCCGGTGGCTGCGCTCCGCGAAGGAGCGGTAGGTCAGCTCGACGTCGCCATCGATGACGCCGACCTTGTCGCCGAAGTAGGCCGCCGCGCGGTCGCGGAAGTCGAGCACCGAGAGGGGCACGAACACCGGGATCCTCCTCGTTCGCCACCGTGGTCCTGTTGCGGGGAGTGTGGCGCAGCGGCACGGCGGCGTCCATCCGGTCCGGCCGGGCGAATGGGTGAGCCGGCGGGCGGCAGGCCCATCCAGGGTCGGCCGGGCTCGATCGCATCACCCCCACATTCCCGACCCCGGCGCTCGGAATTCGGCTGGCCGGGCGGGTCCGCGGTACACTCGGGGTCCCATGGACGACCTCTACCGCGACTACATTCTCGAGCACTACCGGCGGCCCCACAACTTCGGGATCCTCGAGGAGCCCGACG
>JBBSAS010000277.1:0-3006 GCA_038252055.1 Candidatus Limnocylindrales bacterium | reverse complement strand
GGCGGCATGTACTCGAGGCCCTTCTTGGCCACCACCCAATGGACGCCCCAGACGAGGGCGAGGGCGACGAGCAGGAGCATCGAGGCGCGCGGCGTGTGCGTCGGCGGATGGGGGGACGCGGGCTCCTCCACCGGCCTGACGGGCCTGACCGGCATGTCCGGCGTGTCCGGGGACGGCGGCGAAGCGGGGAGGTCGGCGCCGGGCACGACCGGGTCCGTGGGCGCCGGGCCCGCGGGCCGCGGGAGGGCACTCAGGAGCGTGGTCCGAAGAGAACCTCGAGCCAGGCCTCGATCGGCGAGACCTCCTCCACCTCCGCCCCGAGGCGGCGCGCGGCCGAACCCGGCGCGCTCGGCGGCAGGTCCGGGGCTCCGGGGGCAAGCGCGAACGGGCGCTCGTGGCGAGACCCGAGCTGGTAGGCGCGCGCCTGCTGGAGGATCCAGCGATCCTGGATGACGAGCTCGAGCTCGCGATGGAGGGCCGCGGTCTCCGCGACTGCCTCGGCCTTCTGCGTCGCAGCCACGGCGGCCTGCTCCCCCGCCCGTGCCGAGGTCGCCGCCTGACCGGCGAACCCCAGGACGATCCAGGCGGCCACGATCGCGAGGACGGCCCAGGCGACCCGGCGACGGGAAACGCCGGCGATCCCGAGGCCGGCGAGCGAGGGCATCGCCGGCGCGCCGAAGCCCGCGGGCGTGTCGGAGCCGGCTGGCGAGCCGAAACGCGCGGGCGCGTCCGTCCGCCGTTCCGGGCTCGCGGCGGAAGGATCGGGCCGGCGGGGCATGGCCGCAGCGTAGCTGCGCACTGACGGAGTGTCAAACCCGCGGCCGTGCCACCAGAGCTGGCACGCCGAGATCGAATCGTGGCCTCATTCGCCGCTCGTGAGCGCTTCGGGCTCGTGCTAGACTCGCGACCGGATCGAACGGCTGTTCTGTTTGTTGGAGGCTCTGCCCGTGCGAACGTACGCCCACGCGGGGGTCGAGGCGACCCTCGCCGCGATCCTCGCCGAGCCGTCGCTCGCGCGCGGCGTCCTCCACCATGCGATCGACCCCGCCCGCGACGCGGTGACCGCGCCGCTTCCCGCCTGGCTCGACCCGCGGATCCGCGGCGCCCTCGCGCGCGGGGGGATCGACGCGCTCTACTCCCACCAGGCGGAGGCCCTCGCGGCGGTCCGCGACCGACGGGACGTCTGCGTCGTCACCCCGACCGCGTCGGGGAAGAGCCTCTGCTACGAGCTGCCGATCCTCCAGGCGCTCGCCGAGGATCCTTCGGCGCGGGCCCTCTGGCTCTTCCCGACGAAGGCGCTCGGCCAGGACCAGGTCGCAGCGTTCCGGGGTCTCGCCACCGCCGCAGGCCTCCCCGTTTCCGCGTCCACGTACGACGGCGACACGCCCGCCCCGATCCGCTCGACGATCCGCTCCGCGGGCCAGGTCGTCGTCACGAACCCCGACATGCTCCACGCGGCGATCCTCCCCCACCACACGAAGTGGTTCCGCCTCTTCGAGCAGCTCCAGTTCATCGTCGTGGACGAGCTCCACACGTACCGCGGCCTCTTCGGCAGCCACGTCGCGAACGTCCTGCGGCGCCTCCTTCGCCTCTGTGCCCACTATGGCTCGCACCCGGTCATCGTCACCTGCTCGGCCACGATCGCGAACCCCGGCGAGCTGGCCACGCTGCTCACCGGCCGGGCCCCCCTGGTCGTGGACCGCAACGGGGCGCCGTCCGGCGAACGCCATCTCCTCTTCGTCGATCCCCCGGTGGTGGACGCGGCGTCCGGCGCCCGCGGCTCGGCGATCACGCTGGCCCAGCGATGGGCCCTCCCGTTTCTCCGCGCCGGCCGCCAGACGATCGTCTTCGGCCGCTCACGGACGGCCGTCGAGCTGATCCTCACCGGGCTCCGGGAGACCCTCCGCGAGCACGCCGGCCCCCGGTCCCGCGTCCGCGGCTACCGGGGCGGCTACCTGCCCACGGAGCGGCGGGCCATCGAGGAGGGCCTTCGCGACGGCGCGGTCCTCGGCGTCGTCTCCACGAACGCCCTGGAGCTGGGGGTGGATATCGGCCGCCTCGACGCGGCGATCCTCGCCGGCTACCCGGGATCGGTGGCCGCCACGCGCCAGCAGGTCGGGCGGGCCGGCCGGCGGAGCGGCACGAGCGTCGGCGTCCTCGTGGCCACGGCGGCCCCGGTGGACCAGTACGTCGTCCACCATCCCGCCTTCCTCCTCGAGCAGGCGCCCGAGGAGGCGCGGATCGACCCGGACAACCTCCACGTCCTGCTGGCCCACCTCAAGGCGGCCACGTTCGAGCTGCCCTTCGGGCCCGGGGAGGCCTTCGGGCCCGGCCCGGCGGACGACCTCCTCGCCTTCCTTGCCGAGGACGGCCACGTCCATCGCGGCGACGACGAGCGCTGGTACTGGTCGTCGGAGAACTTCCCGGCCTCGTCGATCTCGCTGCGCACCGCGGCCGAGGAGAACGTGGTGATCATCGACACGACGCCCGACCGCCCGAAGGTGATCGGCGAGCTCGACCTCTTCTCGGCCCAGACGATCGTCCACGAGGACGCAATCTACCTCCACGAGTCGGCGATGTTCCACGTGGATCGCCTGGACTGGGACGAGCGCAAGGCCTACGTCCGCCGGGTGGACGTGGACCACTACACGCAGGCCGACCGGGCGGTGACGCTCAAGCCGCTCGACGTCTTCGCCGCCGAGGCCGCCCCGGGCGGGATGCGGCGCCACGGCGAGGTGATGGTCGCGAGCCGGGCCACGATCTTCAAGAAGCTCAAGCTCGTCACGAACGAGAACCTCGGCTGGGGCCCGATCCACCGCCCCGAGATCGAGCTCCAGACCACCGCCTCCTGGCTGACGGCCGAGGAGGCCGGCCGCGGCTGGCGCCGGGTCGAGCTCGACGTGGCCCTCGCGGGTGCGGGCCGGGCGCTCCAGGCGGTCGCGAGCGTCCTCCTCATGGTGGACCCGCGCGACCTCGGCCTCGTCACCCAGGTCCGCTCCCCGCACG
>JBBSAS010000276.1:0-3010 GCA_038252055.1 Candidatus Limnocylindrales bacterium | reverse complement strand
GCCGACCCGCGCGAGGCCTTCGACGGCTTCTGGGGCGCCTGCTCGACGTATGCCTCGTTCTCGTACCTCAAGTACGGGCCGCTCCGTCTCTTCAGCCAGGCGGCCCAGGATTCCGAGCTCAAGACCGGCAAGATCCTCTGGATCGCCGGGCACTCGGGGCCGGAGACCGCCGAGGACTCCCGGACCCATTTCGGGATCTTCGCGACCGGCGTCACCCAGCTCTTCCCCGAGGGCCACGTCATCGACCTCCATCCCTGGGAGCACAACGAGGTCCCGGTCGTCCTCGGAGCGGCGCTCGCGCTCGACGTGCCGATCGTGGCCCTCCACCTGACTCGTCCGCCGGTCGAGATCCCCGATCGCGCGGCCCTCGGCATGCCGTCCCACTTCGCGGCCGCCTGTGGCGCCTACGTGCTGCGCCCATTCCGGCCGGATCTCCCGGTGATGGGCACGGTCTTCGTGCGCGGCACGGTGACCACGGCCAATCTCGTCGGCCTTCTCCCCGAGCTCGACCGGAGGGGTCTCAACGTGAAGGTCGTCGCGGCGATCAGCCCGCAGCTCTTCGCGGCGCAGGACGCCGCCTACCGCGACGCCACGATCGACGTGGCCGACCGATGGGACGCGATGGCGGTCACGAATGGCGCCCGCAAGCTGATGGCCGACTGGATCAGCGGGCCGGTGGCGGCCGAGTACTCGCTCTCCGCCGACTGGGACGACCGCTGGCGCACCGGCGGCAGCCTCGAGGAGATCATGGACGAGGCGCACCTCTCGGCCGACCACATCCTCGCCGCGATCGAGCGCTTCGTCCACGAGCGACCCGAGCGGATCCGCCGGATCCAGTCGATCGGGGCCGCGGTGGCCGGGCGCTGACGGGAGGCCGACAGGAAGACCCGTGCGCTTCGACGCGAACCTTTCGATCCTCTTCGCCGACCGACCCCTCCTCGAAGGCCCGGCGGCGGCCGCCGCCGCGGGGTTCGACGCGGTCGAGCTCTGGTGGCCGTTCGCCGACGCGGTGCCGGCGCCCCGCGACGTGGACGACCTCGCGGAGGCCTTCGGGCAGGCCGGCGTCCGCCTTGTCCTCCTCAACCTGCTGACCGGTGATCCGGCGGCGGGGGAGCATGGGCTCCTCAGCCTTGCCAGCGAACGGCCCCGCTTCCGGGACAACGTGGACGCCGCGGCGGAGGTCGTCCGGCGGCTCGGCGGGTCGATCGTCAACTCCCACTTCGGGAACGTCGCTCCGGGCTCCGACCGGTCAACCCTCGAGGCGACCGCGGTCGAGAACCTCGCCTTCGCCGCCCGGCGGGTTGCCGCCGCGGGGGCGACCCTCGTGCTCGAGGCGCTCAACCCGACCGACTTCCCCCGGTACGGGCTGAACCGGACAGCGGACGCGGTGGACCTCGTCCGGCGGGCCGCGACGTTGACTGAAGCGCCGGTCCGGATCCTCTTCGACGTCTATCACGTCCAGCGCGCAGAGGGCGACCTCATCGCGAAGATCCGGGATTTCGCGCCGGAGATCGCACACGTCCAGGTCGCCGACGCCCCCGACCGAGGCCGCCCCGGGACCGGCGAGATCGCCTTCGACCGGGTCTTCGCCGCGCTCGAGGAGGCCGGCTACGGCGGATACGTCGGCCTCGAGTATCGGCCGTCGGCCGATCCGGACGACACGTTCTCCTGGCTGCCGCCCGCTGCCCTCCGGTCCGGAGCGACGGCCCGCACCCGGGAGGCTCGCGGTGGCTGACGGGCTTCCCGGAACGGACGTCGGATCGCTGGCCCCGCGCCATACAATGGCGGCCATGCTGCCGGACCTCCGACCCGTCGAGCGTCGCCCTCGCGAGCCCATCTCCTCGGAGATCACTCGCCGCCTCCTCGACCATCTCGTCTCCGGCGAGATCGAGCCCGGGGCCCAGCTCCCCTCGGAGCGGCAGCTCGCCGAGGCGCTGGGGGTCGGCCGGTCGCACGTTCGCCAGGCGATCAAGTCGCTCACGGTCCTCGGGCTCATCGAGGTCCGCCAGGGCGACGGCACGTATCTCAAGCGGACCGACTCACCGCTCCTGCCGCTCGCGATCGAGTGGGGCCTCCTCCTCGGCGCGAAGCAGTCCCAGGACCTCGTCGAGGCGCGGTCGGAGATGGAGGTCCTCCTCGCCGGGCTCGCTGCTGAACGACGCGATGAGGTGGCCTGCGCAGAGATGCGCCGGCAGCTCGAGATCATGCGTGACGCCACGGACGACGACGTCTTCGTGGAGGCGGACGTCGCTCTCCACCTCCAGATCGCCCGGGCGACCGGGAACGAGTCGCTCCTCCAGATCATGCGCAGCATCCGCAGCCTCATGAAGGTCTGGATCACGCGCGTTGCCCGTGCGCCGGGCTCACGGGCGGTGACCCTCGAGGAGCACCGGCTCGTCTTCGAGGCGATCGAGCGCGGGGACCCGACCGGCGCGCGGCGGGCGATGGAGGCGCACATGGGCGGTGCCCGCGACCGGCTCCAGGGCACGCTCGCGGAGGCCGAGCCGAGAACGACGGTGGCCGCCGCATCCGGGAGCGCGGGCGGCACGGCCGCCACGCCGGGCGGCCCGGCCCCCACGCCCGAAGTCGCCCCGTGACCGGTCTGTTCGCGCCGCTCGACTCGTGGCGCCACGAGGGAACCTCGATCGAGATCAGCCGCCAGCTGCTCGACTACCTCCTCTCGGGGAAGATCCACCCCGGCGAGCGCCTGCCGCCCGAGCGAAAGCTCGCGGAGTCGCTCGGGGTCGGTCGCTCGGTCGTGCGGGAAGCCCTCCGGTCGCTGACGCTCCTCGGGCTCCTCGAGGTGCGCCTCGGCGACGGGACGTACGTCAAGCGGCAGGACGCGGAGATCCTGCCCCCCTCGATCGAATGGGGGCTCGTTCTCGGCGCTCGCCACGTCCTCGATCTCCTCGAGGCTCACCGCCATCTCGGGGTCATCCTGGCCGGCCTCGCGGCGCAGCGGCGCGACGAGCGGGACACTGCCGACCTCCGCGAGATCCTCGCCGCGATG
>JBBSAS010000275.1:0-3017 GCA_038252055.1 Candidatus Limnocylindrales bacterium | reverse complement strand
GCGATCGGGCTCAACGTCGTGGCCGGCACGCCCCGCGCGCTGACCCTTGCCGAGGCAGCCGCGCTCGCCCGTCGCGCGCGGGCCGCCGGCGGGACGCGGACCCCGACCATCGTGGCGATCACCGCCGGCGCCGACGAGGCCCTCCTCGCGGCGCTGGCCGCGGACGTGAACGTGGACGCGATCCAGTACGCCGGAGGCGAATCAGCCGAACGAATCGCGGCCTCTCCGCGCCCGGCCTGGGCCGTTGTCCACCTCCCGGCGGAGGCTCCCGCGGACGCCGGGGAGCGCGAGACGCTCGCGGCCGGCACGATCGCCCGCGCGCGGGCTGACCTCGCGGCCGGCGCCGCGCACGTCGTCCTCGACACCGCCGGCGGCCCTCACCCCGGCGGCACCGGCACGCGCGCCGACCCGTCGCTCGCGGCGGCCGTCGCCCGGGAGGTGCCCGTGATCCTGGCCGGCGGGCTGAGCGAGGCCTCGGTCGCCGGGGCGCTTCTTGCCGTGCCGGCCGTCGGCGTGGACGTCGCCTCGGGCGTCGAGGCGCCGCGCGTCACGGGCGAGCGGCCCCGCAAGGACGCGCTTGCCGTTGCCCTCTTCGCCAAGCGCGCCCGTGCGGCCCGCTTCGACCGCCCGAACACCCTCGCCGGTCCCACCCCGGTCCACGCGGGCCTCCTCGAGGCCGATGCCCGTGGGCACTGGGGCGTCGAGCGCGACTTCGGTGGCCGCTTCGTCCCCGAGACGCTCGTCGGCGCCCTCGAGCAGCTCGAGACCGCCTGGTCGGCTATTCGCCACGACCCGGTCTTCTGGGCCGAGCTGCGCGAGCTCCTCGCCCGGTTCGCCGGCCGCCCGACGGCCCTCTACCGCGCCGACCGCCTGGCTGAAGCCGCCCTCGCGGAGGCCTCCCGCCTGCGTGGATTGGCGGCCGTGGACGGTGCCGGCCGAAGGGGCGCCACGCGAGCCGGCGATCGGGCCAACCGACTGGCCGCTCCGCCGCTGCCCGCGCGCCTCCGCCTCCACCTCAAGCGCGAGGACCTCGCCCACACCGGGGCCCACAAGATCAACAACGCCCTCGGGCAGTCGCTCCTCACCCGGCGCCTCGGCAAGACCCGCGTCATCGCCGAGACCGGCGCGGGCCAGCACGGCGTCGCCACTGCGACCGCCTGCGCCCTCCTCGGCCTCCCCTGCGTCGTCTACATGGGCGAGGAGGACATCCGGCGGCAGGCTCCCAACGTCCTGCGGATGCGCGCTCTCGGTGCCGAGGTCCGGCCCGTCACGTCGGGCACGGGGACACTCAAGGACGCGGTGAACGAGGCGATGCGCGACTGGGTGACGAACGTCGCGACGACCCACTACGTCCTCGGCAGCGCGATGGGGCCGCACCCCTATCCCACGATCGTCCGCGACCTCCAGCGCCGGATCGGCGACGAGGCCGCGGCCCAGCTGCTGGCCGTGGAGGGCCGCCTCCCCGACCTTGCCCTGGCCTGCGTCGGGGGCGGCTCGAACGCGATCGGGCTCCTCGCCCGCTTCATCGGGGAGCCGTCCGTTCGCCTCGCCGTGGCCGAGGCCGCCGGCGACGGGATCGAGACCGGCCGCCACGCGGCGGCGATCCTCGGCGGGAGCCCGGGCATTCTCCACGGCTCGCGCTCGCTCATGCTCCAGGACCGGGACGGCCAGGTCGTCGAGGCGATCAGCGCCTCGGCCGGCCTGGACTACCCCGGGGTTGGCCCGCAGCTGGCCGCGCTTGCCGAGGCCGGACGGATCTCGCTCTCCTCGGCGACCGACCGCGAGGCGGTTGCGGCGATGAAGGCGACGACGTTGACCGAGGGGATCCTCCCGGCGCTCGAGACGGCCCACGCGATCGCGGCGCTGCCGAAGCTCCTGGCCGGGGCCGGGGCACGGCCGGGGGCCGACCGCCGGCCCGGCGCGGCATCCGGACGCTCGACCCGACCGACACCGACCGCCTGGCCGGACGAGACGATCGTCCTCGTCGGCTTCTCCGGGCGCGGCGACAAGGACCTCGCCGCCCTCGAGGACTTCGCCGACGTGGAGCCCTGGGAGGGGGTCCGATGACGACGACGAAGCGACCGGCGACCGCGCCCGACCGCGCGGCCGCGGGCACCGCGCCCGGGGTGAGCCATGCGTCCGGAGCACGAACTGCGCCCGGCGCGCGCCACCCCGCAACGAACGACACGGCCGGCGCCCGCCGGATCGCCGACGCGTTCGCCCGGGCCCGGGCCGACGGCCGGGTCGCCCTCATCCCGTACATCGTCGCCGGTTACCCCGACGCCGCGACCTCGCTGGCCGTCGCGCTCGCCGCGATCGATGGCGGTGCCGACCTCCTCGAGGTGGGCCTGCCGTACTCCGACCCGCTCGCCGACGGGACGACCCTCCAGCTCGCCTCCTCGGCCGCCCTCGCCGCCGGGGCGACGCTCGATCGCTCACTCGACCTCGTCCGGCGGATCGCCCGGGAGCGGCCCGGCGTCCCGCTCGTCACGATGGGCTACGCGAACCAGCTCATCGGCGGGGGCGACGGCCGCGAGCGGGCTGAAGCCCTCGTGGCGGCCGGCGCTTCGGGGACGATCGTGGCCGACCTGACCCTCGACGAGGGTGCCCCGTTCGAGGCGGCGGCCGCCGAGGCGGGGCTCGCTCTCGTCTACCTCGTCGCCCCGACGACCGCGCCCGAGCGCCGCGCGCTCGTCGCAGCCCGGACCGGCGGTTTCCTCTACTGCGTCTCGCTCGTCGGCACCACCGGCGCCCGGGCCAGCCTTCCGCCGGAGGTCGGCCGCTATGTCCGTGCGGTGAAGGCGGCCAGCCCGGTCCCGGTCGCGGTCGGCTTCGGCGTCAGCCGTCCTGCCCATGTCCACGCCCTGGTCCGCGCCGGTGCCGACGGGGTCATCGTCGCCTCGGCCCTGGTGGACGCCCTGGGCCCGGATGGACGCGATGTCGCGGCGCTGGGACGGCTGGTGGCGGAGCTGCGGAGGGCAACGGGCCTTCGCTGACAGACCGGGGAGACCGTACCG
>JBBSAS010000274.1:0-3025 GCA_038252055.1 Candidatus Limnocylindrales bacterium | reverse complement strand
CTCCCGGTCTCTCGAGCTCTCGGAGCCCGATCCAGGCCATCGCAGCCCCGGGCCAACGGGGACCGGTGGTCCCGCGCGCCGGCTACCCGACGACCTGGATCTCCACGCCGAGCGCCTCGTACAGAGGCCGTACGTGCGCGTCACCGGAGACGAGCCGCCGTTGGTGTTGCCGCGCGGCCGCGCCGACGAGCGCGTCATAGACCGCACCGCCGGAGACGCCCAGCCGGGCGAGCTCGGCGCCAAGCTCGGCTGACTCCGCCTCAGCGAGAAACCCCGACGCGGGGAAGTTGTGGGCCAGCAGGCGGCCGGCATCGGCGGGCGAACGACGAAGCCCGGCAGGCAGCCGCGTCAGGACCGAGTACGTCTCGAACCAGGCATGGCCCGCGAGACCCAGGACGCGACCGCGGACCGCCTCGAGCGTCGCGGCATGGGCTTCGTGGTCCTCGACGATGAGGGCGATCGCGGTGCTCGTGTCGAGCAGCACGACCTCGCGCGCCTCAGCGTCCGTGTCGATCGGCATCGATCAGCTCGCGCACTGCCGCGCCGGTGATCGGCGTCCCCGCTGACGGAATGACCAGCAGACCGCCGTCGTCTTTGAGCTCGCTGCCTGCGACCGGCTCGATGCGGACCGCGGCGCCATCGAGTTCGAGCTCCACCTCGCCACCGCCAGCGAGCCCGATCCGATCCCTGAGTGAGCGGGGGATGACCAGGCGTCCTGCCTTGTCGATGGTGGTCCTCATGGCCTCGACTCTACCACAGATGTGGTAGCGTGACCCACGGACAAGGCGCCGCCCGGAGATCACGAGAGACCGCGGTCGTCATCCTGTCGCCCCGGTTCGACTGCGAGAGGCCGCCGGTCAGCCCCGCTCGGCCGCAGCCTTCAGGGCGTCGGCGAACGCCTGGAACGACGGGTTCAGGTCAGGGATCGACCGGCCGATGAGACCGGCGAGCGGCCCGGTGTACACCTACAGCCCGACCGTCCGCATGCCCAGCTGGGCACCCGGCGTCTTCAGGGTGGGGCTAGCTAGCCCCAGCAGGAACCTCGCCCGCGCCGCGCTGGCATCTGGCGGGGCCGTACCGGACCGCCCGGCTCGCGGAGCTTCCGCTCATCGCCCTCGTGGAAGGCAACGTAGGGTGCGCCCGACAGGATTGAACCGCGCGGACACCACACGTTCCGTGCGGGTCCCCATCGAGCGGCGACCCTGCAGAGTGTCAGACACGATTGACGTTAGCGCCTCTGTAGTCTAGCTTATTGGACATGCCAAAGCAGACGCTCCCCTCGTTCCCGCGCTACCAGCGGCTTGCCGAGGCGCTCGGCGAGCGCCTGCGCCTGGCGCGCCTGCGCCGTCGCTTGTCCGCGACCGAGATGGCCGAGCGGATGGGCGTCTCTCGCATGACCCTGTACAGCCTCGAGAAGGGCGACCTTTCGGTCGGGCTCGGGGTCCTGGCCCGGGCGCTCGGCATCCTTGGACTCGAAGAGGACCTCAACCGGCTAGCCGCGGACGACGAGCTCGGCCGCCGCCTCGTCGACGCCACCGTCCGACCGACCCGGCGGACGAAGCGCCAGGTAGCCGAATGAAGCACGAGCTGCCCGACGAGGTCGCCGTCGAGCTTGATGCGGCGAACCTCGGTGGGCCCGTGCGGCTCGGCCGGCTGCGGCGCGTCCCGTCGCCGTCGGGCGCCGTGGTGGCATTCTCGTACGACGAGGCGTGGTTGGCGCGGCGCGATGCCTTCGTGATCGACCCGGCGCACGGTCCCTACCCGGGCGATCAGTACCCGCGCGCCGGCGACGGCATCGCCGCGATCTTCAGCGACGCCGCGCCGGACCGCTGGGGCCGGACGCTCCTCGAGCGCCGCGAGGCGGCCCGCGCGCGGGAGGAGGGGCGCCGCCGACGGTCGCTCGGCGAGTGGGAGTTCCTGCTCGGGGTCAGCGACTTCTCGCGCATGGGGGCGCTCCGGTTCGCCGACGCCGATGGTCGCCACCTCGACCACGAGCCCCCGGGAGTCCCACCGCTCGCCGGCCTTCGCGAGCTCGAGGCCGCGGCCCGCGAGCTCGAGCACCCGACGCGCGGCGGTCGCTCGGGAGAGGCGGCGCGACTGGCCCTGCTCGTCGCGCCGGGCAGCTCGCTCGGCGGCGCCCGACCCAAGGCCACGTTCACCGGCGCGGACGGCGAGTTATGGATCGCCAAGTTCCCGTCGCGCGTGGACCGCCATGACGTCGGGGCGTGCGAGATCATCCTCAACGACCTCGCGGCTCGCGCCGGGATCGCGGTGCCCGAGCACCGCCTTCTTGCGCTCGGCGTCGGGTACCGCACGTTTGCCGCCCGGCGGTTCGACCGAGCCCCCGGGACGCGCCGTCTGTACGCGTCCGCGATGACGCTGGCCTCCCGGCGCGACGGCGACGACGCCGGCTACCTCGACATCGCGCTGGCGATCGCCGACCACGGTGCGCCCGGCCACATCCGCGAGGATCTCGCCCAGTTGTTCCGCCGCGTCGCGTTCAACGTGCTGGCGTCGCACCGCGACGATCACCTCCGCAACCATGGCTTCCTGCGCTCGCCCGATGGCTGGCGCCTCGCCCCCGCGTTCGACCTGAACCCCGTGCCCTCCAAGCCCGAGCACGAGCTGTCCCTCGACGACGCGGTCCGCCGGGGTGACGTCGACGTCCTGCGCGAGACGGCTCCGTTCTACCGGCTCTCAGGACTGCAGGCCGAGGTCATCATCGACGAGGTCGGCACGGCGCTCGCCAGCTGGCGCGACCTGGCTCGCGGCCTCGACCTGGGCCCAGCTGAGCTCGAGGTTCTCGAGGATGCGATCGCGGTCTGATTGGAACGCGGGTGCCCGCTGCCATGTGTCCGGCGGACTGCCGCGTCGGCAGAGACTGCACACAACTCGCCTGACCCGCGGGGCGGTCGCATGGCACTCTCCCTGCAACGGAGCCGCCCGACAACAGGAGCGGGAACGGGTCCAAGCGACCCGGTCGCCGCGGGTGGAGCGGGGCCGGAAACTTGGCGCGCCCGACAGG
>JBBSAS010000273.1:0-3067 GCA_038252055.1 Candidatus Limnocylindrales bacterium | reverse complement strand
TCGTCCTCGCGCCCGGCGATCCGCATCCGCTGCATCATCTGCTCGACCTCGACCGTGGCCGGGAGGACGACCCCGGCCTCGCGAGCCAGCTCGAGCGCGTTCTTGAGGTCCTTGAGGTGGAGGCGGGTCCGGAACCCGGGCTCGAAGTGCCCGGAGAGGATGTTGCCGCTGCGCATCTCGAGCACTTTCGTCGAAGCCAGGCCGCCCTGGAGCACCTCGACGATCCGGGCCGGGTCCACGCCGGCCTTGGCGCCCAGGACGAGGGCCTCCGCGACGGCCTCGATGACGATCGCGACGACGACCTGGTTGCAGACCTTGGCGACCTGGCCCGCGCCCGACGGGCCGACGTGCACGATCGTCGTCCCGAGCGCCGCAAGGATCGGCCGTGCCCGCGCGAAGCTGGCTTCGGACCCGCCGACCATGATCGAGAGGGTGCCCGCGATCGCTCCCTTGTCGCCGCCGCTCACCGGCGCGTCGAGCATCTCGGCCCCCGCCGCCGCGACCTCACTGGCGAGACGGCGCGCCACGACGGGCGAGATGGAGCTCATGTCGATCGCGAGCCAGCCCGGCCGGGCCGCCGCGAGCGCCCCGTCGTGACCGCCGAAGACGGCCTCGACGTCGGGGGAGTCGGGGACCATCGTGATGAGCACGTCCGTGGCTGCGGCAACCGCGCGCGGCGACTCCCCGCGCGAGGCGCCCGCCGCGACGAGCTCCTCGACGGAGCTCTCCACGAGGTCGTGCACGACGACCCGGTGGCCGGCGTCCAGCAGGTTGCGGGCCATCGGCCGGCCCATGATCCCGAGCCCGACGAACCCGACACTCGGGTGCTCATTGGATGTCATCTGGAGCTCCTTTCGCACGATCGCGGCCCGATCGCGAGGCGCAGACCCAACGCGTCCCCCGGCTGATGTCATGGAACCATGTTCCAGCGTTCGAAGCGGGCGAACTCCTCGAAGGGGACCCAGCCCCGCTTCAGCGACGGCGACCGGACGTCCGGCAGGGGCCGGCCCACCGGCATCACCCCGATCGGGACGAACTCCTCCGGGGTGCCGAGTTCCACTCGCAGGGCGCCCGGGTCGAAGGCGCCGACGAACCCGGAGGCAAGCCCCGCGTCCACGGCGGCCAGCATGATCACCATCGTCGTCGCCCCGATGTCCACGAACCAGTAGGGGACCGGCCACTCGATCTCGTTGCCGTCCTCGTCCACCTTGTCGGGCTCCCGGTAGCGTCGATGGTAGATCTCGGCGGAGACGCAGGGGACGAACTGGGCGGCGCATTCGGAGATCCAGGGCCCCATTCCGAGGTCGGCGTACTGGCCCTCCCCGCAGATCCGGGCGACGCGCCTGCGGGCCTCCGGGTCGGTCACCACCACGAGCCGCTGGCCCTGGCTGAAGCCGGCCGAGGGCGTTCGCTGGGCGAGCCGGACGATCTCCTCGATGACCGCGCGGTCCACGCCACCGTCCTCGAACCGCCGGACGGCACGCCGCTTCATGAGGACGTCACGGAACTCCATGCCTCACTCCATCTCGGTCTGCGGGGGCGCCTCACGGGCGGGCGGCTGCTGCGGGACAACGATACGGCCAGCGGGTGCCCGCGTGCCGCGACGGTCTCCAAGCTGTCCGCGCCGCGATTCGCACCCCAATCGCAACCGTCGGCGGGCTCCGGAGGGCTCCGGCGGGCTGGCGTCCGGGCCCGGGATTCGGTAGCATCGGAAAAACCCCGGAGGAGCCCTGCCCGTGGCGTCGTATGTCTTCGTGACCGGAGGAGTCACCTCCTCGCTTGGCAAAGGCATCACCGCCGCCAGCATCGGCCGGCTCCTCAAGGCCCGCGGGCTGTCCGTCTCCGTCCTCAAGCTCGACCCCTACATCAACGTCGATCCGGGGACGATGTCGCCGTACCAGCACGGCGAGGTCTTCGTCACCGACGACGGCGCCGAGACGGACCTCGACCTGGGGCACTACGAGCGGTTCATCGACGAGAACCTCTCCCAGCTCTCCAACGTGACGACGGGCCGCATCTACCAGGCCGTCATCGCCAAGGAGCGACGCGGCGACTACCTGGGCGGCACCGTCCAGGTGATCCCCCACATCACGAACGAGATCAAGGAGCGGATCCAGCGGGTCAGCCGCCACGGGGGCGCCGATGTCGTGATCGTCGAGGTCGGCGGGACCGTCGGCGACATCGAGAGCCTCCCCTTCCTCGAGGCGATCCGCCAGATGCGCAAGGACGTGGGGCGCCAGCACGTCCTCTACGTCCACGTCACGCTGCTGCCGGCGTTGCAGGCGACCGGCGAGCTCAAGACGAAGCCGACGCAGCACTCGGTGAAGGAGCTGCGCGGGATCGGCATCCAGCCCGACATCATCATCCTGCGCTCCGATCACCCGGTGAGCGACGAGATCCGGGAGAAGATCGCCCTCTTCACCGACGTGGCGCCCGACGCGGTGATCCCCGCCGAGACCGCGGCCACGATCTACGAGGTGCCGCTCCTCTTCGAGGCGGCGGGCCTCGGTGATCTCGTCGTCCACGACCTCGGCCTCGCGGCGGCCGCGCCCCCCGACCTCTCGGTCTGGCGGGACCTCGTGGAGCGGATCAAGCGACCGAAGCCGGCCCTCGAGATCGCCCTCGTCGGCAAGTACATCGAGCTGCCCGATGCGTACCTCTCGGTGACCGAATCGCTCAAGCACGCTGGCTGGGCGAACGACGTGGACGTCGCCATCCGCTGGGTGAGCTCGGAGTCGCTGACGGAGGCGAACGTCGGGCGCGAGCTCGACGGGGTCGCCGGCGTCCTCGTGCCGGGGGGCTTCGGCCACCGGGGGATCGAGGGCAAGGTCCAGGCCGTGCGGTGGGCGCGGACGCACCGCATCCCGTACCTCGGACTCTGTCTCGGGCTCCAGTGCGCGGTCATCGAGTTCGCCCGCGAGGTCACCGGCTCCGGGGACGTCAACTCGACCGAGTTCGACATGTTCACCGAGCACCCGGTCATCGACTTCATGCCCGACCAGCGCGATCTCGAGGAGAAGGGCGGCACGATGCGCCTTGGCCTCTACCCGGCGCGCCTGACGTTGGG
>JBBSAS010000272.1:0-3072 GCA_038252055.1 Candidatus Limnocylindrales bacterium | reverse complement strand
CGGGCCTGCTGCGGATCGACCGGGCGGCGGTGGCGGCCGACGCGAAGCTCGACGGCACGTTCCTCCTGCGCACCTCCGACCCGACGCTCTCGGCAGCCGACGTGGCCACCGGATACAAGCAGCTCCTCGAGGTCGAGTGCGCCTGGCGGGACATGAAGACGACCCTCGACCTGCGTCCCGTCTACCACCGTCGGGAAGACCGCATCCGCTCGCACGTCCTGCTCTGCTGGCTCGCCCTGCTCCTCGTCCGGCTCGCCGAGAACGCCACCGGGGAGACCTGGCGGAACCTGCGCTTCGAGATGGACAAGCTCCATCTCGGGCGCTTCGTCGGACCGGCCGGCGAGATCGCCCAGCGGACCGAGATCACGTCCCGCCAGGCCGCCATCTTCCGGGCCCTCGGGATCGCCGAGCCGCCCCGCTACACCGAGCTCGCGTCGTCCTCGCCCGTCACCGCGTCGGCCTGAGCCTCAGCCCAACCCCGCCCCGGGCGGGTCTGTGCCCATAGATACTCGCGTGAGATCCAGCTGCGGAATCCGGGGGTGAGGAGGAGGCGCGCGTACGCAAGGACGCCCCGCCGCATCACGGTCAGGTGCGTGATCGTCAGGGCGACCGCGAGCGTCGAGATCACGACGTGGATGTCCATCCAGCTGTGCTTGCTCGCGCCGAACAGGAGTTGCAGCTGGCCGGCGCCACGCCCATCGGCGGCCAGCCAGACGAGGATGCCGGTCGCGGCGCACGCGGCCCATGCCCCGATCATTCCCAGAGCGACGACGGCGCGGATGTAGAAGATCGTCTTGGCCCGGGGGACGGCCGGCGCGGACACGCGCTGGAGCGGGATCGCGCTCACGACCGGATCGCCTTCGAAGCGGCTGTTCGTGCGAGCAGGCCCGGTCCGCCGCGCCCGCCGAACTCCCACGTTGAAGCGACGGGCGCGTCGAGCTCACCCTGCGCGAGGGTTGTCGTCGTGTGGCTTGGCTGCATCTTCGCCGTCATCCCCAGGCTTGTCGTCGATCTGTCGGCCATCCGGTCTCCGTCACCGCGCGACCGATACCGACGAGTCTTGGCCAGGAACGTCGAGGATCGATGGAGGCCGCGTGGAGGTTCGCGCGGGACCGCCCGCTCGTCGAGCAGCGTGGCCCATGGGGCGGGCGTGCTAGCGCCAGAAGCGGGCGGTCGCCTGGTTCGACCGGTCCCTGGAGGCCCGCACACGCCGCGTCAGCGCGGCACCCTGTCGGGTGGCTAGCGGGGGCCGCGCCGGGCCTGCCGCGGGCGGAAGAGACCAGTCTCGCCGATCACGTACCCGAGGCGTGCGGCCACGAGCCGACCCAGCACGGCGGCGATCCCCACGGCGAGACAGCCGATGACGTAGGCGGTCGCCAGGACCGCCCCAATGAATGCCCCGGCGTCGGCGACGGCCGGCCACTGCAGGATCACGACAACCGTCGCCGGCAGACCGAATCCGACGAGCACGCCCGCGCCGGCCCACGTCCACGCGACCGGGATGGCGGCGATCGGCATGAACACGGCTGCGCCGGCCCAACTCCCGGCTGCGAGCGCGAACAGCCCGAGGCCCAGCCCGACCACGAACCGCCGGCGGACCGATGGCGGCCGCTCGAGTTCAGCATCTTCGAGATCGTCCCTCGTGAACGTCCCGTCGCCGGGCCCTCCTGGCGCGCCGTCGGAGGGCTCGGCCTGGACCACCGACTCCGGCTCCACCACCGTCGCGGTGGCGAGGGCGGTGTCGGTGTCACGGACGCGCGGAAGGTCCGGGTCGGGGTTGCTCTGCATGCGGCTAGCCCAGCGCGAGCTCCGCCCGCGGCGTGGCGAGGTGGCGCGCCGCGACCCGGTGACCCGCCATGACGGCGCGCCGGACGGCGGCCGGACTGAGCTCGCGCCCGGCCCCCAGCCAGGCGGCCAGGAAGCCGGCGTCGAAGGCGTCGCCCGCCCCGGTCGTGTCCGCCGCGGCGAGCGGCGTCGTGGCGACCTCCAGCCGGATCACGAGCCCGCCGTCCCCCGGGGCGGTCTGCCCATCGGCCCGCGCGAGCACCGTCGCGCCGCTGGCGCCGCGCTTGACGATCGCGACCGGCACGAGATCGACAAGCCCGTCCGGGTCCTCCGTCCCGAGGAACGCCGCGGCCTCGGAGCCGTTCGCGAAGAGGATGTCCGGTGCGGCGTCCCGGACCACCCGGTGGGCCCTCGCCCGCCCGCTCGCGAGCAGGGGCGCCACCGAGGCGAGGTCCAGGCTGACGCCGGCGCCCACCTCGCGAGCCAGGGCCAGCGCGCGCGCCGCCGCGTCCGCAAGCGGGGCGGCCAGCAGCGAGTAGGCCGGGAGGTGGACCACGCCGACGCCGTGGAACCAGCTGGCCCGGACGTCGCCGGGCTCGAGCAGGTCCGCCGCGCCGCGATCGGTGACGAAGCTCCGCTCACCCGTGGCGTCCACGAGCATGCCGATGCGCGCCGTGCGCGACGACGGCGGCCGGGCGGCCCGCACGGTGACGCCGTCGCGCTCGAGGGCAGCGACGAGGGCCCGGCCCGGCCCATCGCGCCCGACCGCGCACACGAGCGTCGTCCGGACTCCAAGGCGGGCCAGCCACCGCGCCGTGTTCGCGGCGGACCCGCCCTGGTGCAGGCGAACCACGCCCGGGACGTCCGTGCCATGTTCCAGCGGCCGCGTCGGGGCAAGGACGACGTCGAGGGCGAGGTCGCCCAGGATCACGGCCCGCAGGCCGGGCCGGCGGCGAACGATCGGGGAGGGTCGCACGGGCGCCATCGGCCCGAGGATACGCCGCCCGGTGAGCACCCGGCCGGGTCCGCAGCCCCCGCCTACAATGACCGCACCCCCACCACCGCCCCACACGGGAGCCCACCGCGATGACGACCCTCTCCCCCGAGCAGCTGGACCAGCTTGCGATCGACACGATCCGGACCCTCTCGATCGACGGCGTCCAGCAGGCCAACTCCGGCCATCCAGGTGCCCCGATGGGGATGGCGCCGATGGCGTACACCCTCTGGACTCGCTTCCTGCACCACGCGCCGACCCATCCCGACTGGCCGAACCGCGATCGGTTCGTG
>JBBSAS010000271.1:0-3075 GCA_038252055.1 Candidatus Limnocylindrales bacterium | reverse complement strand
CGTGGCCGACGCGCGCTACACCGTGACGCTCACCGCATCGGATGCGCTCGGGAACCGCGCCAGGACCTCTGCGACCATCACGGCCGACCGGACGATCAGCCGGCTCCGCTGGTCTCCGAGCGCCTTCTTCCCACAGGACGGTGATCGCCTCGCGTCCGGGGCGACCCTCACCGCCCGAGTCACGGCCCCGGCCCGGGTCACCCTCCGGATCCGCGACGCCGCGGGCCGGGTGGTGCGCACCGCGTTCGCCGGCCGCCGCGTCGCCGCAGGGACCGTGAGGTGGCGCTGGGACGGGCGGACGAGCACCGGCGCCTGGGCGCCCCAGGGTCGCTACGTCGCCGAGCTGACCGCCGTCGGCTCCCTCGGGACCACCGTGCTGCGGCGAGCCGTGGTCGCGGACGCCTGGCAGGCGACGCCCTCGAGCTCGACCCCCCGGGCGGGGACCCACTTCAGCGTGACGTTCCGGGCCGTCGAGCCTGGCGGGGGCAGGCCCGCTGCGTGGTTCCGGCAGCGCGGTCGCCGGGCAGTCCCGATGACGGTGGTGCGGCTCTCCGACGGATCGTGGCGCGCCTCGATCACCGTTGCCGCGGGTGCGGCCGGCCCGGCCGCCGTGATCCTCCGCGGCCGCGATGTCGCCGGCGGCCTCAACCGCTCCACGGTCGGCGTCACCGTCCGATAGTCACGGTCCGATCGTCACGGTCCCATGAGCGGCGGCCCGGGTACACTCCGCGGGATGACCGCCGACAACCCGACCGCCGTCCCCGCCGCCACCCGCGGCGCCGACTCCTGGGTGGTCCTGCCCACCTACAACGAGGCGGACAACCTCGAGGCGATCGCGGCCGCGATCCTCGACGCGCTCCCTGCGGCCACGCTCCTCGTCGTGGACGACGGATCGCCCGACGGCACCGGGGAGCTCGCCGACGCCATGGCCGCAGCCGACCGGCGGGTTCGCGTCCTCCACCGGTCGGCGAAAGCCGGCCTCGGGTCAGCCTACCTTGCCGGTTTCCGCGTGGCGCTCCGTGAGGGAGCAGGGCGCATCGTCCAGATGGACGCGGACTGGTCCCACGATCCCGGGGCACTGCCATCGCTCCTCGCCCCGGTCGAGGCGGGAGCCGCCGACCTCGTGCTCGGGTCCCGGTACACGGCGGGCGGGCGGGTGGTGGACTGGGGCATCCTCCGCCGGCTGATCAGTCGCGGCGGGAGCCTCTTCGCGCGCCTCGTCCTGCGGCTCCCGGCGCATGACCTCACCGGGGGCTTCAAGGCCTGGAGGGCCGAGACGCTGGCCAGCCTCGACTTCGCCGGGGTTCACGCCGGCGGTTACGTCTTCCAGGTCGAGATGACCTACCGCGCCGACCGGCTCGGCGCACGGATCCTCGAGCTGCCGATCACGTTCCGCGACCGCCGCATTGGCCAGAGCAAGATGAGCCGGCGGATCGTCGCCGAGGCCCTCGTCGTGGTGCTCCAGCTCCGCTGGGACGAGCTGCGGGGCCGCGGCCCCCGGCCAGCCGGGTGAGGCTCGGCGAGCCGGACGGTTCCGGACGCCCGCCCCTCGGCGCGCGGGTGATCGTAGATGTCCGGTCACTCTCCGACGCGGATCGCGCGCCGCTCACGGCGCGATACCTCCGCTCGCTGCTGGAGGCGTACGCGGCCGATCCGCTCGCCGGTGAGTCGTTCGTGCTCGTCCTCGACGTCGCCGCGGACGACCCGACTGCCGACCTGGCCGGACTGCCCGTGGTCAGTAAGCGCAGGCTGCCCATGACCCGTGTGTTCCGTTCGGGCGCACTGACGCTCGACCCGTTCCTTCTCCGCGGCGCGACCGTCGGGAGTGGCCGCGGACGCGATCTCGAGACCACCGCGGGTGTCGTGGCGCATGCCGTGGGCGGCGCCCTTCCGATCGGTCCCGGCCCGCGCGTCGTCGCGACGCTCCTCGACCTGGCGCCCTGGGAGCTGCCGGACCTCTACCAGCGGTCCCCGGCCGCGCGCTTCGGACAGCGACTCCGGGCCCAGCTGCTCCGGGACGCCGACGCGGTGCTCGTCGGCAGTGCCGCCGTTGGCCGGGCCGCGACCGAGCTCCTGCGGATCCGGCCGTCGCGCCTCCGCCTGATTCCCCTCGCCGGGGGGCCGGCGTTCGCCCCGTTCTCGATGGAGGGGACCGAAGTGGGCGATCGCGAGCGCGCCCTGCTCGCCGCTGATCGCGAGCGGTTCGGGATCCCAGAGCGGTACTTCGTCCACACTGGTCGCCACGACGCCCGCCACGATCTCGGCACGCTCCTCGACGCGCTTGCCCGGCTCGCTGCCGCCGGTCGTCCCGCGCGGCTCGCCCGCTCGGTGCCGTGGCCGCCCCGGATCGTCCTCGTGGACACCACGCCCGACGACCGCGCGGCCGCCGCCCGTGCTGCCGCTGCGGCCGGCGTCGGCGACCTCCTCCACTACACCCCGGCGCTGCCCGCAGGGGAGGTCGCCCGGCTCGTCGCCGGGTCCCGTGGCGCCGTCCATCCGGTCGTCAGCGACGCGGCCGCCCTCCCGGTCCTCGATGCGCTCGCTGCCGGGACGCCCGTGATCGCGAGCGCCCTCGGGCCGCTCCCCGAGATCGTCGGGACGGCCGGCCTCCTCGCCGAGCCGCGTGACCCCGATCGACTCGCGCACGCGCTGCGCGCGGCGTGGGCCGACGACCGCGTCCACCGGACGATCGCCCGGGCGGCTGCGGCGCACGCGGGCCCCGGGGCGCGGACCTGGCAGGAGGTGGCACGAGAGACGCGGCAGGTCTACGCGGAGGTGGCGCGCCCGCGCCCGGATCCGGACGGGGAGCCGGCTTAGGGCGTGGCCGTTGGCGAGGGGGTCGCCGATGGGCTCGCGACCGGCGAGCCCTTCACGAGCGTGAGCGTCGTCCCGGTGGGGACGACCTGGACGAACGTCTGGCCGCGGGTGAAGACGACCGGCTGGCCCGCCGCGTCGTAGAACTTCGTCGGGCCGGACTGGGACCGCTTCCGCCAGGTGCCCTTCGTGATCTTCCCGTTCGTCGCGAAGACGGCCGGCCCGCTCCCGATGTTGGCCGCCTCGAGCCGTCCCTTCTGG
>JBBSAS010000270.1:0-3080 GCA_038252055.1 Candidatus Limnocylindrales bacterium | reverse complement strand
GCGTTTCGCGCCGACCCGCGGACGAACAAGATCAACCTCTCCTCGGGCGTCTTCGTGGACGAGACCGGGACGACGCCCGTCCTCCCGACCGTGACCGAGGCGGAGGGCCGCATCCTCGCGAAGGGCGCGAGCAAGGGCTACCGCCCGATCGACGGTGACGCCGCCTACCGCGACGCCGTCCGCTCGCTCGTCTTCGGGGAGGGCCACGAGCTCGCGACGAGCGCGAAGGTCGCCGTGAGCCAGACGCCGGGCGGCACGGGCGGGCTCAGGGTCGCTGCCGACTTCCTCCGCCAGGCCGGTGCCTCGGCGACGATCTGGATGAGCGAGCCGACATGGCCGAACCACCCACAGCTCTTCACGGCAACCGGCTTCCGGATCCGGACCTACCCCTACACCGATCCCTCGGGGCGCCGGATCGACGAAGCGGCGCTCCTTGCGGCTCTTGGCGAAGCCTCGCCCGGCGACATCGTCCTCCTCCACGGCTCCTGCCACAACCCGACCGGCGTGGACCCGTCGCCGGGCCTCTGGGCGGCGATCGGCGACCTCGTCGAGGAGCGCGGACTCCTGCCGCTCGTGGACTTCGCGTACCAGGGCTTCGGCGACGGGATCCGCGAGGATGCCGACTGGATGGCCGGCCTGATCAGGCCGGGGGCCGAGCTGCTCGTGACGACGTCGTTCTCGAAGACGTTCGCCCTTTACAACGAGCGCGTCGGCGCGCTCCTCCTGCTCGCGCGGTCCGAGAAGGACGCGGCGGCGGCCCAGAGCAACGTGAAGATCACGATCCGGACGAACTACTCGAACCCCCCGTCGCACGGCGCCGACATCGTCTCGACGATCCTCGGCGACCCCGAGCTGCGCGCTCGCTGGGAGACCGAGCTCGCCGGGATGCGAAACCGGATCAAGGAGAACCGGGTCCGTCTCGTTGACACGCTCGTCGCGCGCGGCGTCCCCGGCGACTGGGCCCCGATCGCCGAGCAGCGCGGGATGTTCGCGATGATGGGCCTCACCCTCGAGCAGGTGGCCCGGCTCCGCGACGAGCACGCCGTCTACGTGGTCGGCAAGGGACGGATCAACGTCGCCGGCTTCACCGCGGCGACGTTCGAGCCCTTCGCCGATGCGCTCGGAGCGGTGATCGACGGGTAGGCGACCGCCGAGGCGCCCCGACGCCGCGGGGCCCTCCGCGGGTACCATCGCCCTATGCCGATCGACCCCGTCACCCTCTTCCGCACCGTCGGGCTCACGCCGGACGGTCCCGCCCGCTGGGGCGTCCCGGTCCGGGCCGGCGGCCCGGGCGTCTTCGTCGTGGAGTGGCCGGCGCCGCTCGACCGCGCCCCCGTGGACATCTCGGCGGTCGGGACGTGGATCTCCCGCGTGCCCACGCTCCGGGTCGACGGCGAGGCACCTACGGGCAAGGCCCTCGCCGCCCGTCTCGCCGCGTGGTGGCTCCCCGGGGAGACGATCGTCTATGCCGGTTCGGCGAAGTCGCTCGGACGGCGGATCGAGGCGCTCGCCCGGACGCCGTTGGGCGACGACCGGCCGAGCCCCGCGGGCCAGTGGCTCAAGGCCTTGCGCGGCTTCGACCGGTCGCGGATCTGGTGGGCGACGACCCCTGCGACCGAGGAGTACGAGGACGCCCTCCTCGAGGCCTTCGCGGCCGCGGTGCCGGTTCCGGCGCCGGTCGCGGCAGCGCTCCCCCACCCCGGGCTGGTCCTTCCCTTCGCGAACCGGCGCCGGCCCGGCGGCCCACCGCGCGCCGACGGCGTGACCGGCTCGACAGCGCCACCGCCCGAGCCGGAGCCTCTCGCGGCAGCCGCGAAGGGATCGACCTCCCGCCGGCGAGCGACCGATCTCTCGGAGGCGGACCTCGGACGTCTGAACGACCTTCTCCAGCGGCTTGCCTGTGGCGAGCCGAGCATGCAGATCACGCCGGCCCAGGCGAACGCGGAAGGGGCCGTGCGCCGGCTGCTCGGCGAGGACCCGTCGCGACCGTCGAGCGGCCTCGGCCAGCTCCTGCGGGCCGGGCGGATCGTCGGAGCGCACCAGGATCTCGACGGGCGCTGGTCGATTCGCTGCGTTGGTCGCGAGGGCTGATCGCCGACGCGTCGCGATCAGGCGCGGCCCGGGCGGCCGGGCACCCTGGGCGCCACGATCGGCGCCGAGCCAGCGGGACTCGAGGGCCACCCCCGGCGTTCGGGCGCCCGGAATCACGAACCCCGGGGGCAGCGAGTGCCGGCCCCGGGGTCGGGTGAGCGCAGGTTGAGGCTAGCCGAGAACCTTGGCCTTCGCGGCCGCGAACTCCTCGTCGGTCAGGATCCCGGCGGTGTGCAGCTCGCCGAGTTGCTTGAGCTTCTCCATGTCGATCCCGCCGGCGGGCGCCGCCGGCGCCGCGGCGATCGGAGCCGCCGGAGCGGGTGCCGCCTGAGCGGCGACCTGCGTCTGGAGGGCCGCCTGTTGCGCCTGGAGCGCGGCGATCTCCTGCTGCGACTGGACGGCCGCCTGCTGGGTCTGCTGCTGCTGCATGGCCGCGGCCTGCTTCTTCTGGGCGTTGCCGCTCACGGCATTGACGGTGGCTGTCGCCGTGCCGGCGATCACCGCCGTGCGCGCCATCGTGCCGACGAGGCCGGGGCCCCTTCGCCGTCGCATCATCTGTCGAATCCTCCGTTGGGTGGGTCGGTCAGCCCGCGAGCTCTTCGGCGAGGACTTCCTCGACGACCGTGCCCGGGATCCGCTCCTGGTAGACCACCTCGCCGTCGGCGTTCCGGACAGCCATCGCGAGCGAGAGCGCCCAAGTGTGCTTGATGCCGCTGGCCGCGACGAGGTCCGGGACGCCGTCGCCGTCGACGTCGGTGATCTCGGCCATCGAGACCACCCCGTCGTCCCCGACACGCCGGCACGCCGGCGCACCTCGGCACGGGCGCCGGCCCTGCTAGGCTGGTTCGATGATCGAGATCAACGAAAGCGTTGACGTGGCGGCAGGCCCGGCAGCGGCGTTCGCCGTCGTCACGCGCCTGGAGTCCTATCCGGCGTGGCTGCCGGGAGTCCGTCGCGCCGAGCCGATGGAGGCCGCGCCCGGATCGACG
>JBBSAS010000269.1:0-3086 GCA_038252055.1 Candidatus Limnocylindrales bacterium | reverse complement strand
TCATGACGGAAGCATGCGCGGACGGTCCGGCCCTTGCAGGCCGGACCGTCGAGTTGGGCGGGGAGTCCGGGCCGTCCCCGGCCCGGGCGAAGAGTGGGCCTATGGCCGGCCCGCCCCGACCCCGGAGCCGTCGCACGCCCCGTTGCCGGCCCCGCGGCCGTGGCCGCCCGTGCCTGTTCCGGGGTTCATCGGAGTCCCGGCCTCGCTGCGGTTGCCCGACGCATTGGCCGGGCCGGCACCGACCGCGGCGCCCTGCATCCCGCCGAGGGTCGTCCGGAAGACCATGTCCTTCGCCCGCGTCTCGAGCTGCGCCCGGAGCGCCGTCGCCTGGGCGGTCGTGAGGGAGCCGATCTGGACCCGGGCGTCGATCCGCGCGCTCCACTGCACCACGAGCGCGGTCACGAGCTTCTGCGGGTCGACCTTCTGCTTCTCCGCGATCTGGGCGAGCGAGAGGCCGTCGTGGCGCAGGTCCTCGATCGCGCCATCGGTGAGGCCGAGGGCCTCTGCGATGACGTCGGCCTGGGTGCCCACGCGGTCGACCGCCTGGCCGTTGCCCCAGCCTCGCGGGCCTGCCGCCGCGACGGTGGCGACCACCGCGATGGAGAGAAGGGCCGCGGCCCCGCTGGCAAGAATGAATCGTCGCATCGGTGTGCCTCCACTGGCATGTGTCGTCGCCCGGGCCGGCCGCGCCGGTCGGCCTCGTTCGCGACTCCCCGGATCCTGGGCCGCCACGGTGAGGGTTCGATGCGGTCCGCATGGAGGGTGTGTGGAGGCAGGGAGGTCGCTCCCGACGGTCGGTCGGTCCGCCGCCCGGAACGGCCGACCGTTCACTGTTGGGGCGTGGCCCTGTCGGATCTCGAAGCGGAGCGTCTCGAGGCACCCATGCTGCCGCTCAGGCGTGGCGCCGCGCCAGGGGTTCTCGCTGCCATCATCGCCGACCCTCGGCCGCGGCGCAGTACCACCCCGGTCGGCTGCGACGCCTGGATCGAGCTCCTGGGCTCCGGCGGTGAGGCGCTTGCGCCGGAGATCGATGAGGAGCTTCGGCACGTCGCGGCCTTCGGCGGCCATAACGGGTTTCTGGGCGGCGGCGAGAAGGAGGTCGCGATCCGTGCCTTCCACCGGATGCGACGCATGGCCGGGGCGCCTACCTGCGAGGCGCTTGAGGACTATCTGAGGTCGACGGGCGAGGTCGATGCGGAGGGTGTTGCCCGAGCAGGCCGATGGTGGCATGAGGTGCTCGAAGGTAAGCGGCACTGCGACTACCGAGGTGTCATCATTCGCGCGCATTTAGCATCGTCCCGCTCTCCTGCTGATGCTGCAAAGTACCTCACGTGTGAGGTAGCCCGCAGAGCGTAGCCAAGGGATAGACTGCAATGACCCTCGAATATGAGGTAGATTGCAGCCATGGCTCGAGCAACAACCATCAACCGCCTGGGCCCCATCGCCGCGGATCAGTGGGGCCTGGTTACGCGCAGCCAGGCCGAGCGTGCGGGCGTTCCCCACGCCACCTTCGATCGCCTCGTCGACGACGGGGACCTCGTTGAGCGCGTCGCCCACGGCGTCTATCGCCTGAAGCTTGCGCCAACCCCTGACCACCTCGCGCTCCGGGCGACATGGCTCCAGCTCGCACCCGAGACCCCGGCGTGGGAGCGTGGACCGGAGCAGGGCGTCGTGTCGCATCGATCGGCGGCCGCCCTGTACGGGATCGGCGACCTGCCCGCCGACCGCCACGAGTTCACCCTCCCGGCGCGTAGGCAGTCACGCCGTCCTGATGTCCGCCTTCATCAGCGGCACCTCGAAGACCGCGAGTGGATCTGGCTGCGCGGCCTGCCCGTTACGCGAGCCGCCCGCATTGCCGATGACCTCCTGCGGGACAACGAAGGTCCCGAGACCGTGGCCCAGATCACGGCTGATGCGATCAGGGCGGTGTACGACTATCCGGGCACCTTCGCGGAGGCGCTGGCTCCACATGCGGCGCGGTTTGGCCTGCGGCGGCGCGACGGCCTCGCCCTGCTCCGCTGGCTCCTCGATCTCGTCGGCGATCCCGAGACTCCCCGATGGATGCGTGAGGCGCGCGAGAGCCACCAGCGTGAAGCGGCGGGCGGCGTCGCGGCGTCCAGCGCGCGATGAACCGGAGCCGCTCCTATCCCAGTCCGGAGGCGTTTCGCCAGGCCCTGACCGACAGACTCAGGGAGACTGCCAAGGTTGGTCCCTGGACGCTCCCGCAGCTCCAGCGCCAACTCGCCAACGACCGCCTGCTGGAACGCCTCTATCTCGTCGACGACGGATGGGTGGTGAAGGGTGCTACTGCACTGCTGGCCCGTGGCATCGGCGTGCGCGCCACGATCGACGTCGACATCTACCGGGAGCGACCGCGTCGGGAAGCCGAGGCTGAGCTCCGCGAAGCTGCCTCTCGGGACATCGGCGACTGGTTCCGTTTCGAACTCGGACCAGGCCGTGCGGTCGCTACTGACGCCGCCGTTCGGATACCGGTGACCGCTTACGTCGGCACGGCGAGTTGGGCTTCGTTCCACGTCGACCTCGTTGGTTCCGACATGCGGATGACCGGCCAACCCGACAAGGTGCCGCCGCTCGCGCGGGTGCTGATGCCCGATGTTGAGCAGCACGGATACCGTGCCTATCCACTCGCCGATCACATCGCCGACAAAATCAGCGCGATTGTCCAGCGTTACGGCGATCAGGATCGTCCCTCGACGCGCTTCAAAGATCTCGTCGATCTCGTCGCGATCGTCTCGGAGGTCTCGGTGGCCGCGGATCTCCAGCTCGCCGCACTGAGATCTGAGGCGGAGCGCCGGGGCATGCCGCTGCCCGCCGTCTTCAATGTCCCCGATCGTGAAATCTGGGAACGCGGTTACGCGGCCGAGGCGGGCCGGTCGCTCCTGCCGATCGCCGGCACGCTCGCTTGGGCCCTCAGGGTCGTGCGTCCATTCATTGAGCCGCTTCTGTCGGGTATGGCGGCCGGTCGATGGGATCCGAGACGGGGCGCGTGGAGCGGCTGAAGCGGCGCCCGGTTCCGCCAAGACCGGCGCTGTTCTCATCCATCAGGGCACACGCACTCTCTATGA
>JBBSAS010000268.1:0-3090 GCA_038252055.1 Candidatus Limnocylindrales bacterium | reverse complement strand
GTTCGCGGTCAGCTCGCGCAGCCACGTCGCAGCCGTAGACGGGTCCGGACTCTCGGCGCTGCGTCTCTACGACTGAGGGCGCGAGGCTCGCCGGTCATGCCCCCCAGTCGGACCGACGCTCGCACCAGGCGGACGGCCTCCGCAAGCCCGCCCGTCCACGGCTCGCCGTGACCGGGCAGCGCGAGGCTCGCGTTGACGCCGGCCAGCCGGTCGAGCGAGTCGAGCGCCTCCCGCGTGTCAGCGTTGAACAGGGGCACGGTCAGCGGACCACGTGCACCCGTCAGCACGTTGAGCGTCGCGAAGGCGTCCCCGACGAAGATGGCGTCCCGGTCCGGGAGGAAGAGCGCTGCGTTCCCGGCCGTATGCCCCGGGACGAGGATCACCCGCGGAGATCCGGGGACGTCGAGCGTGGCCCCGTCGCCGAACGTCGCCACCTCCCGGACCGGAGGGATGCGGAGCATGCCGTTGCGCAGAGCGTAGGCCAGGAACCGCAGGAGGGGGATGGGCCGCGGCCGCGGTCCCTTGACCGGGGGCGGACCGGAACGCTCGCCCTCAGGCTCGCGGGGCGCGGCGCGCTTGCCAGTGGCAAGGGCCTGGTCGGCTTCGTGGATTCGAACCGGGACAGCAAGTTCTCGGCGCGCGCGTTCCGCGAAGCCGATGTGGTCGGAATGGCCATGGGTGAGAACGACCGCGCGGATGTCGCTGAGCGAACGACCCATCACCTCGAGCTCGGCGAGCAGGTCGTTCCACTGTCCTGGCGCCCCGGTGTCGATGATCGTGATCTCGCCGGCGTCTTCGAGGAGGTAAGCGTTCACGATGCCGGTCCCGAGTCGGCGGATCCCCGGAGCGATCTCCATCTCCCCTCCTATCGTCGTTGGGCCCGCCCACCGGGTCGGTGGATTGCTCCCCGGTTGCCAAACCAGTCGGGCGCCCTCGCCCTCGGATCAGCCGAGCGCCGCCGCCACGAGGAGCACCATCAGCGCCAGGAGGACGAGTGCCAGGAGGCCCGCTCCCAGCCAGTCGCGCGAGGTCGGTCCCATCGTCGTTCTCCCGTGTGCGTCCTCCCGTCGGGGCCGAGTATGCCGGGTGCGCCGCGGGCTGTCAGCACCGCGGGCGGTCAGCGCCAGGGGCAGGCGGCGCCGAAGAGGACCGTCAGCATCGTCCGGGTGCCGAAGGGCCGGACGGTCGCCTGGATGCGGCAGGCAGGGTCGAGCCCGACAGCGTCGACGACGAGCGCCCCGTTTTCCGAAGGCCCGCTCAGTGCCTCGGTGCTGTAGCCGGCGGCGTTGAGGGCGGCCTTCACCTGCGTGGCGACCTCGTCGGGGGTGCGATCGGAGACGAACGCGCCGGAGACCGGGCCGTCGGCCGGGTCGCCGGGATCGGCAACGTCGGCGTCCGAGGGGATCGGGAACCCGGATGGGAGGGCGTCCCAGGCCTCGCCCCAGGCGACCGTGAACGTCCCCGGGGAAGCTGCCGGCGAGCCCGTGTCGCCGCCAGCGACCTGCGTTGAGCTCGGGGAAGGCCCTGTCGCGTCCGTCGGCGACGTGGCCGGCGAGGTCGCCGGTGAGGTCATGGCGGGGCTGGCGACCCCGGGGCTGGCGGGGGGAGTGTCCGTCGCAGCGGCGGTGCACGCGGCGACAATCAACGCGAGGGCGAGGCCGGCGACGGAGATGAGGCCGGGTCGAAGGCGCATGGGCGGGGTCCTTCTCGGAATCTCGCGGGCCCCGTCGCCGTTGCGTGCGACGGGGCCCGGAGGGCTGTGCCGGCCCGGATCCCCAGTCACCGGGCGGCGGGAATGTTCGACGTGATGGCCGTCCCGCCGGCAGCCGCGAGGACCGCCGGAAGGACGACGAGCACGAGCACGACCGCGGCGGCGACGAGGAGCGCCGGCAGGAGGAACCGGATGCCGTTGGCGAACGTGCTCATCGGTGCATGTGACGTCGGAGGGCAGGGTTTTGTTGCATGTCGCGCGGTCTGTCGAGCGGTCTTGACAGTGATCGAACAGGCGTTCTAGTCTGGCATGCTCCGCCGCCGCGACGGCCGCGTCGCCGTCCTCCTCGTCCTGGCGGTTGTCCATGCCCGTGTCGCCCTACGCAGAGCTCCACGCGCACACGAGCTTCTCGTTCCTCGAGGGCGCCTCCATGCCAGGCGACCTCGTGGCGCGAGCGGTCGAGCTGGGCCTCGCGGCGCTCGCCGTCACCGATCGCGCGGGCCTCTACGGGGTCGTCCGATTCGCCGCGGCCGCCGAGGAGGCCGGCCTCCACCCGGTTATCGGCGTGGAGGTGGAGCTCGCAGATTCGCTCGTCCCGGATCCGCACGGGTTCGTCATCCCGGCGCGACGGCCGCCACCACGAAACCGGGGCCGGACAGCGGGCCGGACGGCCGTCGGCGGGACACCGGACACGGCGACCGCGGGTGGGCTGATCTTGGGCGGGTGGCCCGCGGGCGCCGCCTCCGCGGTCTCTGCGCCGGCTGCGGCGCGTGACGGGCTGCCGGCCCGTCCGCAACCGGAACGGACCCGGCTCCCGGGCCACCGGGAGGCAGCAAAGGAGGATCACCGGGGGGTCGGGGCGAGGGAGCTGGGGCCGCACCTGGTCCTCCTGGCCCGCGACGCCACGGGCTACCGGAGCCTCTGCCGGCTCGTTTCGCGGGCCAACCTCGCCGGCACGAAGGCGGCGCCGCGGGTGACCCAGGCGCTCCTCGCCGAGCACGCCGAGGGGCTCGTGGCGCTCTCGGGCTGCCGGCACGGCGAGCTGGCCCGACGGCTCCTCGCCGGGGACCGGGAGGGAGCCCGGGCGGTGGCGGAGCGATACGCCCGGATCTTCGGGCGGACCGGCGATGGTGCGGGGACCGCAGGGGGCGCGGGGCTCGGGGCCGGGGGGCCGATCGCCGCCGCCGGGGGGCCGATCGCCGGGGCCGGCTTCGTCCTCGAGCTCTCGCACCACCTTCTGCCCGGCGACGACTGGCTCGTTGCCGAGACCGCCCGGCTGGCCCGGGAGCTCGGCCTCCCCGTCGTCGTCGCGAACGACATCCGCTACGCCCGCCCGGAGGATCGCGAGCTCCACGACGTCCTGACCGCGATCCGCCACG
>JBBSAS010000267.1:0-3095 GCA_038252055.1 Candidatus Limnocylindrales bacterium | reverse complement strand
CGTCCAGTCACGGCGCCACGGCGAGCTGCCTCGGACCACGTACTGGTGCCCGCGCTGCCAGCCGGCGGCCGGTGGTGTCGGGTCGCCGGCGATCGGAACGGAGGAACTTCGATGAGCGATCGAACGGTCGACGTCCGCTGCGGCCGGGCCGGCGATGGCTGGCTCTGCCTCGTGCGCGTACGGGAGGGCGCCTTCGCGACCGAGCACCAGGTGACGATTGCCCCCGGCGACCTGGAGCGGATCCTGCCGGGTGCGGCCGATCCCGAGCCGGTCGTCCGGGCCGCGTTCGCGTTCCTCCTGGAGCGGGAGCCGGCATCCTCGATCCTCCGCTCCTTCGACCTGCCGATCATCGGGCGCTACTTCCCGGGCTGGGAGGACGACGTTCGGGCCAGGTTGGAGGCGGGATCGGGGCGGTAAGGCCTCGCCGACGGGGTTGGCGTGGCTGCGCGGCTGCGCGGTGCCCGTGCGGCCGCTCAGGGCGTGGGCGTCCCCTGGTGGAAGGTCGGGCGCCAGCCGCCGTCCGGACCGCGTCGCCAGGTCGAGGAGCGCAGCTCGGCGGCGAGGGCCGCGTCGAGGTCCATGGCGCCCACGGTAGCGCAGCGTCGCCGGCGCCGATACCATCGCCCTGATGTGCGAGTTGCTGGCCGTCCGCTCCGCGGAGCCCTTTGTTCTGGCCGCGACCTGGGGGCTCGCGGAGGGACTCGAACGGTGGGGCCTGGCCGGCTTCGGGTGGGGCGTGGCGTGGGTTCGCCCGGACGGCGCGCTCGGCCTTCACCGCTCCACGAGCGCGTTCCGCGACGATCCCCGGCGCGTGGAGATCGGGCCGGTCGCGACGACGGCCGCCCTGATACATCTCCGGCGGCCGTCGCGGTTCTCGTCCCTCGGTCTCGCCGACACGCAGCCCTTCCTCGATCCCGCCGGCCGATTCGCCTTCGCCCACAACGGGGAGCTGGCCGGTCATCGGCCGTACCGCGAGCGCTACCGGGCGGCCGGCCGGATCCACGGTCGGGCAGACTCCGAGGTCGGGATGCGCTGGCTCGAGGACGCCTGGGAGGCGGGGCGTCCGGGAGCGGTGCAGCTGGCGGGCCTCCATGCCGAGATGGGGGGATCGGCGAACCTCGCCGTGCTCGAGCCAGGTGGAGCGCTTGCCGTCCACGCCGGCAACCCGGAGAACCCCGTCTTCACGTTCCGCCTCGGTGGGCTCCGCATCGTCGCGACCGGGATCCACTCGCTCGACCGCTCGTTCTTCCGGCTGGTTGCCCCGCGGGCTCGCGACCGACAGCTCGTCGCCCGGGGGGCCTCAGCCGTCCTCTGATCCGCGGGCCGGGCCCGCGAGCGCGACGTCCGAACTGCCGGGCTCACCGGACGGCAGCCCGAAGGCGTGCCGGAACCGGGCCGCGAGGGCCTCGGGCCGGCGGAGGTCCGCCACGACGCTGCGGCCGAGGCCCAGCCACGTCGCGGGACGGAGGTAGCGCCGCGGGTCGGGGTCCCGCCAGAGCCATGGGACGAGGCACCAGAGGAAGACGAGGTAATCGACGCGCGCGGGCCGCGGGAAGGCGAACAGAACCTGCAGCTGGACCATCGTCGCGCTGAGCGTGAGCAGGGAGAGCGCGCCGCCGACGGCCAGCAGGACCACGCCCCAGGCGCGGGCCCGAGGGGCGAGCAGCGGCAGGAAGACGACCGGGACCCACTTCATCGAGGTCGCGAGCGCCCACAGGAGGCCGGCGGTCCGCGGCCCCGTGAACTGCGCCGCCCAGATCATCAGGACGAGTAGCAGGTTGACGTTGCCCGTGTCGAGGTTCGCGAGGAACGAGAACGAGAGAAGCACGACGGTGAGGGCGGTCGCGAGCGGCCGGATCCGGTAGGCCCAGCCGATCGACCAGAGGAGGAGCAGCGTGTTCGCGGCACGCCAGGCGAACCAGGCGACGTCCCAGGGAAGGAGCGCCCAGGGGACGAAGGCAGGCAGGAGCCAGGGCGCATAGACGTACGGCATGAACGGCCCGGCCGGGTGGTACGGGTCACCGCCGTTGAGCCAGATCCGCACGGCGGCCCAGTAGGCGCGGGCATCGGCGCCGGCGAGGTCGCCCCGGGCCCAGAGACCGGCGAGCCCGATCCCTGCCACGAGCGCGAGGAGCACGATCGCGACGACGTGGCGCGGCTGGCGCATCCGCATCGCCTCGCGCCGCAGGGTGCGGCGGAGGACGCCGGCATGGGCCCGCGCGCGGACCGAGGGGCGGAGCGCCGAGGCCTGGGACATCGTCGGCCGAGTATCGCACGGGGCGATGGCAGCCCCGACGGGTCCCGTCCGGCCGTGCGTCAGCGGAGGGCCGTCTTCCCGCAGCGATCGCAGACCGTCACCACCGCGTGCCGTTCCCGTGCGTAGCCCGCGACGTGGAGGGTTCCCCCGCAGCCGGCGTGGTGATACGTCCACCAGGGTTCGCCGTGGTCGAGGCCCACCGACTCGGCGGCGAGGGTGACGTCGAGGCCCTCGTGGGCAGCGAGCGTCGCGGCGACGGCGGCGGCCCGCTCTGCCTCCGACTCGGAGGAGTACGGGTAGGACTGGGAGACGTTCGAGGTCACGCGGTCCTCCGGGCTGCTGGCGGCGGGTATGACCCAGGGCGGCGGGTCCGATGGATCGCGAGTATCGCACGGCCCCGTCGCGCCGGGCGGCGCGAGGTCAGATCGGCGGGTCCCCGAGCGCTTCGCGCCAGGGCGCCTCGAGCGCCTCGATCGTCGGGGGCTCGAGGTGGCCCCGCAGCGCGGCCGCACAGGCCATGTTCCAGGTGGCCACCACTGCCCGGCGCGGATCCCACGGGGCCAGGGCGTCATCGATCAGCCCGATCGAGGCGTCCTGGACCTGCCGCCGCCGCGAGACCGGGATGATGAACCGGGTCAGGCTCTCGAGGGCCGACGGCTTCGGAGCGAACCGCGCCGCGACCCGCTCCACGTCGAGGCCGGTCAGGCCGCCCGCGAGGGCAGCGAGGAGGGCGGAGAAGAGGTCATGGAGCTCCTCCTCTTCCTCGGACCGGAGGCTCGGGCCCTCCCACCAGGCGAAGAGGAACCCCTTGTCGGCGTGCCTGTGGGCCTTCGCCGTG
>JBBSAS010000266.1:0-3102 GCA_038252055.1 Candidatus Limnocylindrales bacterium | reverse complement strand
GATCACCGAGCCTGCCGTCGGAGCCTCCACATGCGCGTCGGGGAGCCAGGTGTGGAACGGGAACATCGGGACCTTGACCGCGAAGGCCAGGGCGAAGGCGGCGAAGGCGAAGAGCTGGAAGGTCCGGTCGAAGCCGAACCCGGCGAGGTTCTCGAGGTCGAAGGCGCCGGCCCAGGAGCCCGTTGCGGCCTGGTACGTGAACGCGGTGGCGAGGATCGCCACCAGCATGAGGAGCGACCCGACGAGCGTGTAGAGGACGAACTTCAGGGTCGCGTAGATCCGGTTCGCTCCGCCCCAGATCCCGATGATCAGGTACATCGGGACGAGGACGACCTCCCAGAAGATGTAGAAGAGGAACAGGTCAAGGGCCACGAAGACGCCGAGCATCCCGACCTCGAGGATGAGGAAGGAGATCATGTACTCCTTCACCCGGTCCCGGATCGGCGAGAAGCTCGCGAGGATCGAGATCCAGGTCAGGGTGGTCGTCAGGATGACCATCGCTACCGAGAGCCCGTCCACCCCGAGCTTGTACTGGATCCCGAAGAGGGGGATCCAGTCGAGCGTTTCGACGTGCTGGAAGGCCATCGCCGATCCGGCCCCGGTCGCGCCGGGCTGGTAGGCGAGCAGGAGGACGAGGCTGAGGGCCCAGGTCGCGAGCGCTACGACGAGGGCCGTCGCCCGGATCGCTCCGAGCGCCGTCCGCGGGAGAAAGGCGATGACGAGCGCTCCCGCGAGCGGCAGGAACGTGATGACCGAGAGGATCGGAAAGGTGCCGAGGTCCATCGTTCGCCCCCTACCGCGCCGCGATGAGGAGGTACGAGCCGACCATCACGATCAGCCCGATCGCGATGCCGAGCGCGTAGTTCTGGACCCGCCCGGTCTGGACCCGGCGGAGGCCGCGCCCGGCGTCCACTGTCAGGCGCCCGATCTCGTTCACCGACCCGTCCACGACCACCCGGTCGAACCACCAGAGCGCCGCGGCCACGCGGCCGCCGATGACGATGAAGAGCAGGTGATAGAGGTCGTCGAACCACCACTTGTTGAACGTGGCCCGGAAAAGGAAGCGGGTCGCCCCGTTGGCGCCCGTGATCGACGCCACCCGGGCCCGCTGCTCGCCGCGCCGGAAGAAGCCGAAGAGCCAGATGGCCACGACGAGGCCGAGGGCCGCCCCGGCCACGCTCACGACGATGAGGGCGCCGTCGATCCCGAAGAGCTCGAAGGGGCGCGTCTCGGGGTGGAGGGTCTCCTCCGACGCGGCAAAGACCGGCTCCAGCCAGCGGCTGATCTGGGAGTCACCGAAGGGGAGGCCGAGGGCCAGGCCGAGGAAGGCGGCGGGGAGGGCCAGCAGCACGAGCGGGACCGTCATCGTCCAGGTCGATTCGTGGATCCGGTCCCAGATCCGCCGGGCGTATTCCGAGGGCGCGCCGTAGAAGGTCTTGCCCATGAGTCGCCACATGTAGAAGGCGGTCATGACGGCCACGACGACCCCGATCGCCCAGACCCAGGTGAAGCCGAGCCTGTAGCTCTCGCCGAGGATCTCGTCTTTGCTGAAGAAGCCCGCCAGGGGTGGGATGCCGGCGATCGCCAGCGTTCCCACGAGCATCGTCGCGTGGGTGATCGGGACCTTCCGCCACAGGCCGCCCATGTTGTTCATGTCCTGCTCATCGTGGACGGCGTGGATCACGCTGCCCGAGCCGAGGAAGAGGAGGCCCTTGAAGAAGCCGTGGGCCATGAGGTGGAAGATCGCGGCGGCGTAGGCGCCGACGCCGAGGGCGGCGAACATGTAGCCGAGCTGGGAGAGCGTCGAGTAGGCGAGGACGCGCTTGATGTCGGTCTGGGTGAAGGCAATCGAGGCGGCCAGGATCGCGGTGAAGATGCCGATGGCGGCGACGACCACCATGACCCCGGGAGCCAGGGAGAAGATCGGGTTGGCCCGGGCGACCAGGTAGACACCGGCGTTGACCATCGTCGCCGCATGGATGAGGGCGGAGACCGGGGTCGGGCCCTCCATCGCGTCGGGCAGCCAGACGTGGAGCGGGAACTGGGCGCTCTTGCCCACGGCACCGCAGAAGAGGAGGAGGGCGATCACCGCGATCGTCGTCGGGTCGAGTCCGGCGATCAGGGCGAAGGAGGCCCGGATGTCGAGCGTCCCCGTGCTCACCCAGATCAGCATGATCCCAAGCGCGAACCCGACGTCGCCGACGCGGGTGACGATGAAGGCCTTCTTCGCCGCGAGCGCCGCGGAGCGCCGGCCGTACCAGAAGCCGATGAGGAGGTACGAGCTGAGCCCGACGAGCTCCCAGGCCGCGAAGACGACGAGCCAGCTGTCGGCCAGGACGAGCAGGAGCATGCTGAACATGAAGAGGTTCAGGTAGGCGAAGAAGCGCCAGCGGCCCGGGTCGTGGGCCATGTAGCCCACCGAGTAGAGGTGGACGAGCATGCCGATCGTCGTCACGACGATCAGGAGGCAGGCGGTCAGCTGATCCACGAAGACGCCGACCTGGACCTGGAAGGCGCCGGCCGAGATCCACGTGTAGAGGGTGATCCCGGCGCCGTGCTCGCCGAAGCCGCCGCTCAGCGCCTCGTAGACGACGACCATCGCGATCCCCCAGGTCGCGACCACGAGGAGGAGCGGCACGAGGAAGGCGAAGCGGCCGATCCGGCGTCCGAAGAAGGCCGTGAAGGCGAAGCCCGCGATCGGCAGGACGAGCAGGAGCGGGACCAGGTCGAGGACCTGGCTCGCGGTCGCCGAGATCGACTCCGCGGCAGCTGCCGTGAGTGGGGCGGCGGTGGTGAGGAGCGGTGTGAACACGCGGGTCGTCTCGGCCTTCCGGTTACTGGCGCATCGCGTCGTACTCGTCCACGAGCGGGGTGCGGCGGTTGCGGTAGATCGCGAGGACGATCGCGAGGCCGGCGGTCGCCTCCGCCGCCGCCACGGCGATCACGACGAGGGCGATCACGGACGCGTGCGGGTTCAGGGCGGGGACGAACGCGCCGAAGGCGAGGATCGAGAGGTTGACGGCGTTGAGCATCAGCTCGACCGACATCAGCATGCTGATCGCGTGGCGGCGGGCGAGGAACCCGAACGCCCCGATGCAGAAG
>JBBSAS010000265.1:0-3110 GCA_038252055.1 Candidatus Limnocylindrales bacterium | reverse complement strand
CGTCGACGGCGCGGGTCGGCCAGCTCGCGATCGCAATCGGAAGCCCGCTCGGGACGTACACGAACTCGGTCACGGCCGGTATCGTCTCGGCCTTCGGCCGCACGATCCAGGTCCAGGACGGGACGGTGATCCGGAACCTGATCCAGACCGACGCGGCGATCAATCCCGGCAACTCGGGCGGCGCCCTCCTCGACGCCTCGGGCAACGTGATCGGGATCAACACCGCGGTCGCCTCGACGGCCGAGGGGATCGGCTTCGCGATCCCGATCAACATCGCCCGCCCGATCATGCAGCAGGCGCTCGCCGGCCAGGAACTGGCCCGGCCCTGGATCGGGATCCGCTACGTCGCCATCACCCCGCAGATCGCAGCGGACAGCAAGCTGCCGGTGGAGGCGGGGGCCTGGATCAGCGCCACCGACAGCTCCGGCCAGACGGCCGATCCGGTCGTGGCGGACAGCCCGGCGGCCAAGGCCGGCCTGCAGGACGGCGACATCATCGTCGCCGTGGACGGGATCGCGCTCGGGTCCGACAGCCCGCTCGACGACGTCCTCACCCAGTACGCTCCGGGACGGACGGTCGCCCTCGACGTCCTCCGCGAGGGCACGCGGATCACCCTGACCCTGACCCTGGGCACCCGTCCCGCCGACCTGTAGTCGCGGTCGGAGGCCCGGAGCCGCCGGAGCCGCGCGTCGTCCGGCCGGCGGCCGCGCGACGGCGGGCGATCAGCGCGTCCGGCGGACCTCCACGCCGGCCCACGCGAGCGAGCCCGGGAGCGGGGGTCGCATCTTCCGGACCCGGACGGTGACCGCCTGCGGCGCCGGCGCGAGGTCCAGCGCGGCGTCCGCGATCCGCGAGGCGAGCATCTCGAGCAGGGCCACGTGGGGGCCCTCGACGATCGACCGGGTTGCGGCAAAGGCGGCCCCATAGTCGATCGTCCGAGCGAGATCGTCGGCCTCGCCGGCCGCGGCCAGGTCGAGCTCGAGCACGACGTCCACTTCGAACGGCTGGGGCTCCTCCGCCTCGGCGGGCAGGACGCCGTGACAGCCCTCGAAACGCATCGCGCGCAGCTCGATCCGGTCGGTCATCGCGTTCTCCTCGTGCCCGGAGCCGTCGGCCCGGGGGTCGTGCCCGCCGGCCCCGGGGTCGCGTTCTGCGGCCCGGCCGTCGCGGGCGGCGTGCCCGGCCCGGGGGTCGTGCCCGCCACGGGCGGGGTCCAACCCCGGAGCACTGCATCGGCCATCCGCACGGCCCGCACGTTCGCCTCGATGTCGTGGACCCGGACGAGATCGACGCCGCCCGCGACCCCGAGCGCGCTGGTCACGAGTGTCCCCTCCAGGCGGTCGTCGGCCGGGAGGTCGAGCACCGCCCCGATCGTGGACTTGCGCGATGCCCCGAGGAGGATCGGTCGGCCGAGCGCCCGGAGGGCCCCGATCCGGCGGAGCAGCACGAGGTTGTCGAGGGCGGTCTTGCCGAACCCGAACCCGGGGTCCACGATCAGCGATTCGCGCGGGACGCCGGCGCGGACCGCTCGCTCGAGCGCCCGCTCGAGATCGTCGACCACCTCCCCGACGAGGTCCGCGTACCTGGCCCGCGCGCGGTTGTGCATCACCACGAGCGGGGTTCCGTGCGCGGCGGCCACCCGGGCGATCGAATCGTCGTCGGCGACGCCCCAGACATCGTTCACGAGGTCGGCGCCGGCGTCAAGGGCTGCGTCGGCGACGGCGGGCTTCGTCGTGTCCACCGAGAGCGGCACGTCCGGCAGGGCTGCGCGAAGGGCCGCGATCACGGGCACGACGCGGGCGATCTCCTCTCCAGGGGCCACCGCCTGGTGACCCGGACGGGTGGACTCGCCGCCGACGTCGAGGAGGTCGGCGCCCTCGCCCACCATCCGGCGGGCCCGGGCGACGGCCGCAGTGACCGGATCGCCCGAGGCGGCGAGAAGTCCGTCACCCGAGAAGGAGTCGGGGGTCGCGTTGAGGATCCCCATGACGAACGTGCGCGTCCCCCAGGCGAACGTTCGCGGTCCGATCCGCATCGGCGCGGGCGCCTCGGTCGTCGCGTGGCGGGGCGGATCGGCCATCTCGCCGCGGATCGTACCTGCTACGCCGGATCGCGCAGGTCGGGATCGTCCACGAGGACGGCCCTCGCCGCGCCGACGAGGTAGAGGGACCCCGCGACCACCACGGGCCCCTCGGCGGACGCAAGCGCGCGGCGGACCGCCGCCACGGGATCGGCGACGTCCGTCACCGGGCCGGCTTCCGGCCCGGCCAGGGCCTGCCAGCGCCGGGCCAGCGCCGCCGCGGGCAGCGCACGGGGAACGCCGACGTCGGTGGCGAGGACGCGGGCACCGACGAGGGAGGGCGAGGTGACGAACTGTCGCAGGACGCCGTCCACGTCCTTGTCGCCCATCACCCCGAGCACGAGCGTCACCGGCGCCGGTCGCCTGCCGCCTCCGCCCCGGAGGAGCGGCCGGAGCTCCTCGAGCGCGGCGACGAGCGCCCGGGCACCGGCCGGGTTGTGGGCCCCGTCGAGGAGGACTTCGGCTGCCGTGCCGGCGGGGCCCGCGCCGGCGACCCGGAGCAGCTCCAGCCGGCCCGGCCAGCGGGCGGCCTCGTAGCCGGCTCGGCGCGCCGCGGGCGGAACGGCGGCGATCCCTGCCGCCTCGAGCGCGTCGAGGACCGCGTCCGCGACCGCCACGTTGGCCGCCTGGTGGCGCCCGAGCAGGCCCACGCGCACCGCCCCGAGCCGGGGCAGCTCCACGGTGATCCCGGCCAGGTCCATCGCGAGGACCGGCGCCGGGCTCGCCTCCACGAGGTCGACCCCGACCCGGCGGGCGCGGCGGCGGATCACGGCCAGCGCATCACCGGTCGCCCCGGTGACGGCGCGATCGCCGGCCATGACGATCGCGGCCTTCTCGCGGGCGATCGCGGTGACCGTGGAGCCGAGCCACTCGGTGTGGTCGAGGTCGACGTTCGTGATCGCCGCCACCCCACCGTCCCACGCATGGGTCGCGTCGAGCCGGCCGCCGAGGCCGACTTCGACGACGGCGAGGTCGATCGACTCGCGGGCAAACCAGGCGAAGGCGAGCGCGGTGAGGAGCTCGAACTCCG
>JBBSAS010000264.1:0-3124 GCA_038252055.1 Candidatus Limnocylindrales bacterium | reverse complement strand
GTTGCGGGCGTAGCCGTCGGTTACGTCCTTCATCTCGCCGCTCTTGCCGAGCGTTGCGACATCGCTGGTCAGGATGACCTTCACGCGGGAGAACCCTCCTTGTTGAGCAGGCCCCGAGCGCGCGCCCGGATGCCGGCGTCGTTGGCGACGCGGGCGGCGAGATCGAGCGCGGCGGGAATGCGGCGAGCGGCACGCCGGAGCGGCCAGGGAAGCAGGCGACGAACGGCGCGCACGTCGTCCTCGAACGTGGCCCGGGACAGGCCGACGGCCACGAGCTGATCGGCGAGGGCATCGTCCGGCACGCCCTCGAGGAACGTGTCCACGGCCAGCGCCGCGACCAGGACGTCGTCGAGCGCCCCGATGATCGGGAGCCGGTCGGGGAGCAGGTCGAGCGGCGAGACGGTGTACCCGAGCGCCACGGCGAGGAGCGCCTTCCGCGACGCCGGGACGCGTGGATCGCCGATGAGCCCGGCGATGATCCGCGCGTGGGCCGGCAGACGGCCGGCGAGCGGAAGAAGCGCGAGCAGGATGACGAGCCGGCCGATCCGGGCCCGGCGGAGACGGCCGTGCCGTCGCCGGGGACGCCAGCCCCCGATGCGTCTCGTCGTGTCCACCACCATCGCCGGGTGCTCCATCCTGGCTGTCCGAGCGCACATGCGTGCGCAGGCCGAAGGCGAAGTCTACCAGCCCGGTTCAGGGTGGCCGCTCCCCGTGTCGCCTCTCGGCGTGTCGCCGCTTGTCGTTGCGGTGCCCCGCCTTCGTCCCGATAGCCCAGGACAGCCCTCGCCCCGGCCCTCGCCCCGGCCCTTGACAATCGAACGGGTGTTCGGTACGATCCCGGGACCGACCGGGAAGGGAGCACGCGTGACCAGGCACGACGCTGAGCGCAAGCGCAGGATCCTCGACTACATCGCGGCGATCATCCGCACCAACGGGGTGCCGCCTTCGGTGCGCGAGATCGCGAAGGCCGTCGGCCTTGCCTCGACCTCCGCCGTGCACCACCACCTCCGGGCCCTCCAGGACGAGGGCCTCCTCGAGCGGGGCGCCACCCAGTCCCGGATGATCCGGCTCACGCCGAAGGCGGCCCTCCTGATGGGGCTCTCCTCGGAGTTGACGCCCCAGTCGATGGCGGTCGAGGCCCACGTGCTGCCGGTGATCGGCGAGATCGCGGCCGGTGGCCCGATCGAGGCCTACCCCACGATGGAAGAGTACCGGGCGGTCCCCGACATCCTCGCCCCCGGCGGCGACGCGTACCTGCTGCGCGTCCGCGGCGATTCGATGATCGAGGCGCTCATCGCCGACGGCGACTACGTGGTGATCCGGCCGCAGCAGACGGCCCGCAACGGCGACATCGTGGTCGCCCAGGTCGAGGAGAACGCCGTCACCCTGAAACGGTTCTTCAAGGAGGAGGGGCGCGTCCGCCTCCAGCCCGCGAACCCCCAGTACCCGCCCCAGTTCTACGACGACGTCCGGATCCAGGGCAAGCTCATCGGGGTCATCCGCCGGCTCGACTGACCGACGCGTCGCCGGGCACCGGTCCCGGCCGCCGTCCACACGGCATCCACAGGATCGGGCAGTTCGCCGGGCCCGGCGTGGACGGACGCCGTCCATTCGTGGACAACCCCCTCCCGCCCCCAGCTTCCGGCGGGCACCATGAGGGAGGCTCCGCCGGGGCCCCCTGACCAGCACACGGAGCGCACGTGGCCGTCGATCGACTTCCCCCCCAGAGCCTCGAGGCCGAGCAGTCGGTCCTCGGGGCCGTCCTCATCGATCGCGACGCGATCATCGAGGTCGCCGACATCCTTCGTCCCGCCGATTTCTACCGCCAGGCGAACGGGCGGATCTTCGGGGCGATGCTCGATCTCTGGGAGCGCCGCGAGCCGATCGACATCGTGACCGTCGCCGAAGCCCTCGAGCGGGCCGACGACCTCGAGACCGTCGGCGGGCGCGGGTACCTCAGCTCGCTCGCGGAGCAGACCCCCACCGCGGTCTTCGCTGCCCAGTACGCCCGGATCGTCGAGCGCAAGGCGGTCCTGCGGAACCTCATCGCGGCCGCCGGGCGGATCGCCGGAATCGGCTACGAGGACTCGCCCGAGGTCCAGGAGTCGATCGACAAGGCCGAGGCCGAGCTCTACGCGGTCTCCGAGCGTCGCGTGGCCGCCGGGTTCAGCCCACTCCGCCAGCTCCTCCACGAGGCGTTCGACCGGCTCGACTACCTCCACACCCACCGCGGCGAGATCAGCGGCGTCCGCACCGGCTTTCCCGACCTCGACGCGATGACCACCGGGCTCCAGCCGTCGGACCTCGTGATCCTCGCCGCGCGGCCGTCGGTCGGCAAGACCAGCCTCGCCCTCAACATCGCGGAGCACGCTGCCATCGGCAACACGCCCGCCCGGTCGGTCGGGATCTTCAGCCTCGAGATGAGCAAGGAGCAGCTCGTGCTCCGCCTCCTCTCCTCGGTCGGCGGCATCGACAGCCAGCGCCTGCGCAGCGGCTTCCTCGACGAGATGGACTTCGTCGGCGTCTCGAAGGCGATGACCGCGCTCTCGGAGGCGCCGATCTACATCGACGACACCCCGAACATCAGCACGATGGAGCTGCGGACCAAGGCCCGGCGGCTCCAGGCCGAAGTCGGGCTCGACCTCGTGATCGTGGACTACCTCCAGCTCATGCAGTCGTCCACGACCACGAAGGACGCGAACCGCGTCCAGGAGGTCTCCGAGATCAGTCGCGGCCTCAAGGCCCTCGCCCGCGAGCTGAAGGTGCCGGTGCTCGCGCTCTCCCAGCTCTCGCGCCAGCCGGAGGCCCGGACGACACCGGAGCCACGGCTCTCGGACCTGCGGGAGTCGGGCGCCCTGGAACAGGACTCCGACCTGGTGATCTTCCTGTGGCGAGAGAAGGATCGGGGGTCGGAGGATCACGAGGCCGAGGGCGAGGTCGTGAAGCTGCGGCTCGCGAAGCACCGCAACGGCCCCACCGGCGAGATCGACCTCTGGTTCAAGAAGAGCGAGACCCGGTTCGTCAGCTACGCGGGCGAGCGCTTCGCCGGCGCGGCGCCGTAGTCGTCTCGCCTCCACCGGGGGTCGCCCGCAACACGTCCACCGCCGGGCGTCTCCGGCTCTCC
>JBBSAS010000263.1:0-3125 GCA_038252055.1 Candidatus Limnocylindrales bacterium | reverse complement strand
GTACGACGTCCTCGGCTCGCTCCTGCCGGGCGATCCGGGGACCCTCGCCACGGCGGTGCTCCTCGTCGCGGCCGGGTCGCTGGGCCTGGCCGTCTACGTGGCCCTCGCCGCGCTCCTGCGGGTGCCGGAGCTGCGGAGCACGTTCGAGCTCGTGCGGACGGCGGCGCGGCGGGGTACCGCATGACCGGGCGATCGACGGCCGGACCCTCCGTGAGGACCGGCGACATCGCGGCTCCCCGCGGGGGGTTGGCTTCCGGCGCGGGGTCGGGCCTGCCGGCCGGCTCGGCCCGGGACCTCGTCCGCGACCCGGCGGCCTGGGACGCGTTCGTCGAGTCCACCGAGCACGGCTCGTACCTCCAGCTCGACGGCTGGGCGACGGTCAAGGCGCCGAATGGCTGGGTCGCCCGCCGCGTGGTTGCCGGCGAGCCAGGCTCGCGAATCGGGATGCAGGTGCTCCTCCGCCGGCCCCGCCCGCTGCCGTGGGCGTTCGCCTACGGGCCGCGGGGCCCGGTCGCGGAGGCGTGGACGGCGGACGCCGTCGGATCGTTCACCGAGTCGCTGCGCCAGGCGCGCGGCAACCTAGGCCGGGTCTCCCACGTGCGGATCGACCCCGAGGTCGAGCTCGACGGCCCGAACGACGCCGGGGGGAGCCTGCGGGAGGCGCTCTCCGCCTCGGGCTGGCGGTCCGGTCCGTCGGTCCAGCCTCCCACGAGCCGCGTGGTCGACCTCACGGCCGACGAGGCCTCGCTCTGGTCGGACCTCCGGAAGAAGTGGCGCCAGTACGTGAACCGCGCGCGGAGCAACGGGGTGACCGTCGTCGAGCTTCCCGGCGACGCGATCGCGCCGTTCTACACGATCTACCGGGAGACGGCGGAGCGGGCGGGCTTCCTGATCCGGATCGAGCAGGCCTACCGCGACGTCTTCGAGGCGTTCGCGCCCGCGGGTCGAGCTCGTCTCCTCTTCGCCGTGGGTCCCGACGGGACGCCCCTCGCGAGCCTCTTCCTCGTCCGCTGCGGTCGCCGGGTGGTCGAGCCATACGGGGGAATGACCGCCGCGGGCGCCGACCTTCGGGCCAACTACCTGCTGAAGTGGGAGGCGATCCGGCGTGCCCGCGAGGAGGGTGCCGCGGCGTACGACCTCTGGGGTCTCGCCCACCCGGGGATCGCTCACTTCAAGGCGGGCTTCGGGGGACGCGAGGTCCGATACGTCGGTGGCTGGGACCTGGAGCTCGATCCCCTCGGGCGTCGTGTCTACGAGATGGCCCAGCGGGCGCGGGTTCGCTGGGCGCGGGCACGGGCCGGCCTCGAGCCCGCCGCCAGCGGCGCGAACCGCCCGGGGGTGGAAGGCCCCGCCGGCCCCGCCGGCCGCGACGGGTCGGACGACGGATGAGCGGCAAGGGCGGTGCCGGAACGAGCGCCGTGCTCGCGGTGCCCGACGTGCCCGACGTGCCCGACATGCGCGTGGCCCGCGAGGCGACGACCGCGGACCTCGTCGCCTGGGACTCCCGGACGGTCACGGTCCAGGGCGGGGACGTGCAGCAGTCCCGCGCCTGGGCGGAGCACCGGGCCCGGACGGGCTGGCGACCGCACCACCTGGTCCTCGACGATGGATCGGCCGTGCTGGCGCTCGGCCGCCCGTGGCGGGGGGTCGGCGGGGGGCGACTCTACGTGCCCCGCGGCCCGGTGACCGCGGGCGCGTCCGCCTCGGTCGTCGCGGCGCGGCTCGGTGCCGTGGTCGCGTGGGCACGGGAGGCCGGCTGCGATGCGGTCGTCGCGGACCCGGAGATCCCGGCGAGCAGCGGATACCCGGAGCTTGTCGCGACGCTCGGCTTCCGCCCGGCCGAGGAGATCGGGCCGTCGCGGCACCGGGTTGCCGTGCCGCTAGGGCCCGGCTCCGACGAAGCGGCCATCCGTGAGCGGATCGACCGGAAGACCCGTCAGCGCTTCTCGGCGGCTGAGCGGAAGGGAACCCGGATCGTCCGCTACGACCGCGGGGGCGAGGGCGTTGCCGCTGGCCCCGGCTCCCGGGCCGACTCCGGAGCTGGCGGCGCGCAGGGGGATCGCCGCGAGCGCGGGGCCGACGAGGTATCCGCGGCGTTCGAGCGGTTCCATCTCCTCCTCCAGGCGACGGGAGCGCGGCGCGGGTTCGAGATCGGGAGCCGTGCGACGGCGCTCGCCTGGTGGCAGGCCGCCTTCGCCGCGGGCTACCTCGTCCTCCTCGAGGCATGGTCGGCCGACGACGCGTACCTCGGAGCGTCGATCTTCTACCGGCACGGCGAGCGCCTGACGTACTCGCACTCGGCCGACGTCGTGGACCTTCGGCACGTGCACACCGGGACGGTCCACCTCCTCCTCTGGCGGGCGCTGCAGCTGGCCGCGCGCGAGGGTCGGACCGAGCTCGACCTCGGGGGCGTGGACGTCCGGGGCGCGCGCCACGAGCCCCGGCCCGGCGAGCCGATGTTCGGGCTTCTCGAGTTCAAGCGATCCTTCGGCGGCGAATGGGTCGAGCAGGCCGGCGCCCAGGAGCTCGTACTCCGGCCGGTCCGCCACGCCCTCGCGAACGGCCTGCGCCGGGTCGCGGGAGCCGCCCGGAGCGTCCGCGGTGCGGTGCCCGGCCGTGGGCGCGGAGACGGGTCGAACGACACCGACGGAGCGGATCGATGACGTCCCCGGAGGCCGAGGCGCTGCAGGCGACCCTTGCGGCCGCCGACCGCGTCGGGCCCAGGGTCCTCGACGGCCTCGTCGCCCGCCTCGCGGAGCGGGGTCTCCTGCGGTCCGTGGAGGCTCCGCCCGGGGTGGATCCTGCGACGGCCGCGATCCGCGGGCTCGCGTACGACTCCCGGCGGGTCATCCCGGGCGGGCTCTTCGTCGCCGTCCCCGGTGCCCACGTCGACGGGCACGCGTTCGTCGGTGCGGCGATCACCAGAGGCGCCGCCGCGGTGATCGTCGAGCGTCCGGTTGCCGCTCCCTCGCCCCTCGTGCAGCTCGTCGTCGAGCGGAGCCAGTCGGCCCTCGCCGTGGCTGCGGCCTGGTGGTTCGGGGACCCCGGCCGTGAGCTCGGGGTGGTCGGGATCACCGGGACCGACGGGAAGACGACCACGGCGGGCATGGTGGTCGCGGTCCTCG
>JBBSAS010000262.1:0-3130 GCA_038252055.1 Candidatus Limnocylindrales bacterium | reverse complement strand
GGGGAGGCCGGCGTCGGCAAGACTCAGCTCGCCAAGACCCTCGCCGAGACCCTCGACACGCGGCTCATCCGCCTGCAGTGCTACGAGGGCCTGGACGTCACGACGGCCGTCTACGAGTGGAACTACGCCCGCCAGATGCTGGAGATTCGGCTCCTCGAGGCGCGCGGCGAGATCGAGAAGGCCACCGCCCACGACATCTTCGGCCCGGCGTTCTTGCTCCGGCGCCCGCTCCTCCAGGCGCTCGAAGCCTCGGCGGACGGCAGGCCGCCGGTGCTCCTCATCGACGAGATCGACCGAGCCGACGAGGAGTTCGAGGCCTACCTCCTCGAGATCCTGTCCGACTTCCAGGTGACGATCCCGGAGATCGGCACGGTGAAGGCGGCGACCCCGCCGCGGGTCATCCTGACCTCGAACCGGACACGCGAGGTCCACGACGCCCTCAAGCGACGCTGCCTCTACCACTGGATCGACTACCCGAGCGCGGCGAAGGAGATCGAGATCGTCCTTGCCCGGGTGCCGGCGACGCCAGAGCGGCTGGCGAGCCAGGTCGTCGGCTTCGTCGGCCGCCTCCGCGCGACCGACCTGACGAAGGTTCCCGGGGTCGCCGAGACGCTCGACTGGGCGGCCGCGCTGCTGGCCCTCGGAGCCCGTCAGCTGGCGCCCGACCTCGTGGACGAGACGCTCGGCGTCCTTCTCAAGTACGAGGAGGACGTCCGCCGGGTCCGCGGTGCCACCGCCGCGACGTACGTCGACGAGCTCGCCTCGGCGGGAGCCTGAGCGATCGTTGCCCGTCTCATCGTGACTCGTACCCGCGCTCCCGAGCCCGACCCGCTTGACGCGTTCGACGGCACCGTCTTCCTTGGCAACGCCGTCGTCTTCACCCGCGCCCTGCGGAGTGCCGGCGTGCCGACCGACCTGCGCGGCGCCCTCGACTTTGCCCGGGCCCTCACCCTCGTCGAGATCGGCGACCGGACCCAGGTCCACGCGGCGGGCGCCGCGATCCTGTGCCGCCGTCACGCCGACCTCGCGGTCTACGACGCGGTCTTCGACCAGTTCTGGCGCCGCCACGTCGCCCGGATCGTGCCGACGGCCGCCAGCGCGCAGGCACCGACCCGCCAGCCGAAGGAAGGGGAGCAGGGGGTCGTCGCCCCCGACTCGAACGCCGAGCGTGACGGGCGCCGCTCCGGCCGCCCCGGGCAGCCGCAGCCGGGCGAGGACGAGGACGGCGCCGAGCCACGCCCCGGCGACGGGCGCGTCGTCAGCCCTCGCGCCTTCTCGATCGCCGAGGCCTTCTCCCACCGCGAGTTCGACCGGATGACCGCCGCGGAGCTGCGCGACGCCGAGCGGCTCATCGACCTGTTGCGACCTCGCCTCGAGACGCGACTTACCCGCCGCTACGAGCACCATCGCCACGGGCGGCGCCTGGCGCCGCGGGCGATGTACCGGCGCAACCTCGCGACCGGCGGCGACCCCGTGGCCTGGGTCTGGCGGCGGCGCGTCCGGCGGCCGCGGAGCATCGTCGTTCTCTGTGACGTCTCCGGGTCGATGGAGCGCCACGCCCGGCTCCTCCTTCGCTTCGTCCAGGCTCTCTCGCGAGCGTCCGGCGTCCGGACGGAGTCGTTCGTGTTCGGGACGCGCCTGACGCGGATCACCCACGAGCTTCGCGGCCGCGACCCGGACCCCGCGATCCGGCGGGTCAGCGAGACCGTCGACGACTGGTCCGGCGGGACCCGGATCGGGGAGTCGCTGCGCACGTTCAACCAGCGCTGGGCCCGACGGGTCCTGCGGACCTCGGGGGTCGTGATCGTCGTCTCCGATGGCTGGGATCGTGGCGACCCTGCCCTCGTCGGGATCGAGACGGCGCGGCTCCAGCGGAACTGCCATCGCCTCATCTGGCTCAACCCGCTCGCCGGGGTGGACGGCTACGAGCCCCTGGCGGCCGGCATGGCGGCCGCGTATCCGTCGATCGACGACTTCCTGCCGATCCACGACCTCGCCTCCCTCGAGCGGCTCGGCGAGGTGCTCGGCGGCCTGGGGCTGGGGGCGACCGGACGGCCGCCCCGGACCGGCGTGCCGAACGTCTACCGGGTCGAAGCGGCCGGAAGCGGGCGGCGATCGATCACCGCGGTGGCGCCGCGGGTCTTCGGGCTCCCGTCGAGGACGGACGGATCGGCCAGCGACCGGACGTCCGCGCGCCCGATCCGCGTGGCGGGCAGCGATCGTGCGCCCTGGCCGGCGACGGGCAATGGCGCGCGTCGGCCGCCGTCCGCGGCTGCGGACCCCCGATGAGAGAGCTGCTGGATCAGGTCCGGGCCTGGCAGGCCGATGGCGCCGAGCTGGGGCGCGCCGTCGTCGTCCGGACGTTCGGGTCGGCGCCGCGGTCCGAGGGCGCCGTCCTCGTCGCCACCGCCGACGGGCGGCTCGCGGGCTCGGTCTCGGGCGGCTGCGTCGAGGGCGCCGCCGTCGAGGAGATCGGCCGGGCCCGCGCCGACGGCGTCTCGCGGGTCATTCGCTACGGGATCAGCGACGAGCAGGCGTGGGACGTGGGGCTCGCCTGCGGCGGCACGATCGACGTGCTCGTCGAGCCGCTGATCCGGCCGGAGGTCCTCGAGGCGGCGGCGGCCGGCGGGCGCCGCGGCGTGGCCGTGGTGATCCCGCTCCCCGCTGACACACCGCCACCGGCATTCGGCGCGCATGCGCCCGGGAAAGGCGAGGCACCCGCCCCGGCGATCCTGGCGGCCGAGAACGGGACGCTGACCGGTAGCACCGGCCGGGCCGATGCTGACGCGGCAATCGCCGCGGCCGCGCGTGACGCGTTGGGCCGCGGAACCTCGACCACCGTGGAGGCCGCCGGACGGCAGTACTTCGTCGAGGCGTTCGCGGCGGCGCCGCGGCTCGTCATCGTGGGCGCGGTCCAGGCGGCGATGCCCCTCGTCCGGATCGCCCGCGAGCTCGGCTACGTGGCGCTCGTGGTCGACGGTCGAGCGGCGTTCGCCACCGCGGAGCGATTCCCGGACGTCGATGCGCTGCTCGTCGGCTGGCTCGACGAGGTTGCCGACGAGATCGACCTCGGCCCGGCCGACGCGGTCGCGGTCCTTTCGCACGACGTCAAGCTCGACGAGCCGGCGAT
>JBBSAS010000261.1:0-3137 GCA_038252055.1 Candidatus Limnocylindrales bacterium | reverse complement strand
CAGCCGGACGCGTCCACTCCCTTCGCCGGGCGACGGATTCCGGCGCGGAGGACGGTGCGTCGGCGCCTGTCGTTCGCCCCACGAAAGCGATCCGAGCCATCCGTCGTGGGGCGACGGAAACCGACACGAGGCGCCGCGCCGCGGAGGCAGGCCGTCGTGGGGCGACGGAAACCGACCCGGACCCGGCAGCGTGACCGGCGACCCCGGCAGCGTGACCGGTCCGGACCCGTGACCGGCGACCCCGGCAGCGTGACCGGGGACCTCGGCAGCGTGACCGGTCCGGACCCGTGACCGGCCCGGCGGAAACGTGGTCGCGCGGATCCCGCACCCCAGCGTCCGAGGGGGCGACGACGCCGGGCCGGCTGCTTCGGCTCGCCCGCGTTCCGGGCGCGTACACTCCCGCCGATGCGGATCGCTGGTCGCCCGTTCGGGGTCTTTGCCCTCGCCGCGCTCGCCACGGCCGGCGGGCTCTGGGCGCTCGCCGGGCTCGCGGGGCTCCACCCCGTCCCGGAGTACGCGATCCGGGGGGCCAACATCCCCGCCGGCGCCATCGAGGTGCTCACGGGCGGGTGGGCGATCATGGCCCTCGCGGCCGCCGCCCTCCGGCTCGCGCTCCTCGTCGTCAGCGCCTTCTACCTCAACGGGCGCGAGGTCCGCGACCTCCTCCTCCCGACCACCGAGGCGGTGGACGTGGTGCCCCTCGCTCCGCCCGAAGGCGGTCACCGGTGAGCACGGGTCCGCTCCTGCCCCCGGAGGACCTCGCCCTCCTCCGAGCCTACGAGCCCGTCCTTCGCTACAACCGCGGCGAGCTCTTCTACCCGATGGCCGTGGACAAGTACCTCTCCGAGTGCGACATCCTCGCCGGGACGGGAGAGAACGACCGACGTGTCCTCGTTCCTCGCGGCGAGGTGTCGCCACCGTCGCGGCGGCACGCGCGGAACCGGGCGAATCGCTCTACCTCCGTTTCGTCCAGCAACCGCTGGGGCGGATCGAGCTCGCCCGCTGGCAGCTCCGGCCGAACAAGGTCGTCTTCCACACACCGGGACGCCTCGCCCGCGTCGGCCTGTTCGCCCGCCTCGTGGACGCAGGATTCACCGCCTCGCTCCTCGCCCGCGGCACCGTCCCCGGCGGCACCGCGGCGGCGGCGTCCGTGAAGTACGAGGCGCTCCGTGCCCGCGACGACCGGTACGCGTACCACGCCCGCGTCCTGCGCCAGGACGGCTGGATCGTTCTCCACTACGTCTTCTTCTACGCGATGAACGACTGGCGCTCGACCTTCTCGGGGGCGAACGACCACGAGGCCGACTGGGAGCAGCTCTTCGTCTTCCTCGACGATGGGCCGGAAGGGCCGATCCCGGTCTGGGTCGCCTGTGCAGCCCACGACTACACCGGCGACGATCTCCGGCGCCGGTGGGATGACCCGGACCTCGCGAAGCGCGACACGCACCCGGTCATCAACCCCGGCGGCGGCTCCCACGCGGCGTACTTCGAGCCGGGAGACTACCTCACTGCGGCCCCGGTCCCGGGCATCGCGCGCCTTCGGGGCCCGCTCGACGTGCTCCGGGGATTCTGGCGCAACACGCTCCGCCAGCCGGACCCCGGCGATCTCGCAGCGAAGCTCGAGGGCTCGCTCAACGTCGGGTTCATCGACTACGGACGCGGCAACGGTCTGGCGATCGGACCGGACGGCGACGCGCCATGGACGCCGATCCCGATCGACGATTCGGTGAGCTGGGTGGACGGCTACCGGGGGCTCTTCGGCCTCGACACGTCGACCGGTTCGCCGGCGAGCGCGCCCCGGCGGGGCCGAAGTACAACCGAAACGGGACCGTCCGCCAGACCTGGCACGATCCGCTCGGCTGGGCGGGCCTCGACAAGGTCGCCCCGCCGAGCCGGGCTCCGGCCGTCCTCCAGGCCCGGACCGAGGTCCTCGAGGCAGAGGCCGCCACCCTCGAGACGGAGGTCGAGGTCGAGGGTGACGCGTTGCGTGTCCGCGACCTCGAGGTCCGGGCGCTCGCCGACGAGCCGGCTCTCGCGAGCCTGCGGTCCCGTGGCACCGAAGAGCTCCGCGACGCGGAGGCAGCCCAGGCCGCGCGCCGACGGCGGCGGGTCGACCTCGCCGAAACCTCGCGGGCTGTCCGCGCGGAGCTGATACGGGTCGCCTCCAACGACTGGGGGGACCCGCGCGCCCACCTCCGGCACGAGCACCACCCGATCCCGCCGGAGGAAGCCCGCTACGGGGTGCTCATCGAGGCCTGGTCGGCGGTCAGCGTCAGCTTCCTCCTCCTGGCCACTGTCGCCCTCATCTATCTCGGGGTCCTGTCGTGGTGGGCGACGATCCTCGTCGTGATCGCCGCCTACGCCTTCGTCGAGGCCGCGTTCCGGCGCCGGCTGAACGTCCTCCTGCTGCGGCTGACGCTTCTCCTCGCGGTGATCGGCGCCATCGTCCTCGCGGTGACGTACGTCACGCAGGCGCTCGTGATCGCCCTGATCGCACTGGCGGGCGTGATCCTCTACGACAACGTGCGGGAGCTCCGCGGCCGCTGACGCCGGCTCCACCCGGACGGCGGGCAGACGAAGCGGCTCCGGCTGTCGCTATGGCAGCGGCTCGGCGTTGCTCTCGTCGGCGAGGACGGCCTCGGTCTGGGCGGCCCGGCGGGCGGCGAGCCGGGCGGCAAGCCCATCGTCGGACAGGGCGAGGATGGCCGCGGCGAGGAGCGCCGCGTTCTCCGCGTTCCCGATCGCCACGGTCGCGACCGGGATCCCCCGCGGCATCTGGACGATCGAGAGGAGCGAGTCGAGCCCGCCAAGGTGCTGCGTCGGGATGGGCACGCCGATGACCGGCAGCTGGGTCTTCGCCGCGAGCATCCCCGGCAGGTGGGCCGCGCCGCCCGCCCCGGCGACGATCACCCGGAGCCCGCGTCCCGCGGCGGTCTCCGCGTAGCGGAAGAGGTGGTCGGGCGTCCGGTGGGCCGAGACCACCCGCAGCTCGCAGGGCACGCCGAGCTCGTGGAGGAGCTCCTGCGCCTTCTCGAGGACGGGGAAGTCGCTGCGGCTCCCGCCGACGATCCCGACGAGCGGCGACGCCTTCGCGGTGGCCGCGGCCGTCGGCGTCGCCGCGGCCTTGCGAGATGTGT
>JBBSAS010000260.1:0-3147 GCA_038252055.1 Candidatus Limnocylindrales bacterium | reverse complement strand
GAGCGGGCGCGAACGGGTCGAGCGGCAGCGCCGGGGGCATGGTGTCCGGGCCGGGCGGATCGGCCTCCCGGCCTCCCGGGTCGACGACGGGCCATGGGGTCCCGGTGGCGAGCCGGTCCGCGGTCGACGTCGACCTTGCCGAGCTCAAGGGCCACCTCGGCGGACGCGTCCGCGTGGGCGGCCTCGTCGTTTCCGTCGGACCGGACGGGCCCACGATCGACGATGGCACGGCGACGAGCGATCTCCGGCTCACCGGCGACGCGGCCGGACTTCGCACGCTCCTGGAGGTGGGCGACGCCATCGGTGCGACGGGGTCGGTGGTCGCGGCAGGGGCCGGTACGGTGGTGGAGGTCGCGGCAGCGGCCGATCTTGTCCGCCTCGGCGATCTCGGAGAGGCGCTCCCCATGGTGCTGGCCTCGTCCGCGTCCGGCGCTGCCGACGGAGCACGCGACCCGAGTGCGGGCGCGAGCGATCGGGCGGCGGGTGATCCGGCGGCTGACGGGACCCTGCCGGGCGGGCCGACCGAGCCGGTCGCACCGGGCGATGGGGGGCTGCGGCCCGGAGGTGCCCTGGGCACTGCGCTCCTGGTGGGCGCGGGGGCCGCAGCCCTCGCGCTGCTCGCCACCGCCGTCGAGGCGTGGCGCCGACGCCTCGACGGTCGGCGTCTCGCGGGACGCGTCGCGGATCGCCTGGAGGCGTTCGTCGGGCCGTCGTCTGCGCCGGGGGCCGAGTCCTCGGCGGGAGCGTCCGGCGCCGCCGGGCGCCCGGCCGCCCGGGAGCCCGCTTGACGCTCACGAGCGAGCGTGCCTATGCTCGCCCGAGTTACGGGCCGTCGGAGCACGGGACCGCCATGGCGGACCCCAGGCCGCCCCGGCGCACCGCCCGGGCTGGCTCGGATTGGACGGTCACGGGGCAATGGGCCCCGGCCGTACGGACTGGTGAAGGGAGGCTCCTGGAGTGGCCGAGGCCTACTGCGTCAAGTGCAAGGCGAAGCGCGAAGTCAAGGACGCGCAGCAGATCACGATGAAGAACGGCAAGCCGGCGCTGTCGGGCGTGTGCCCGGTGTGCGGCACGAAGGTCTTCAAGATCGGCGGCTGATCCCCCGGATCTCGCACCGCAGACGCGGACCCTCGCCGGCGACGGCGGGGGTCCGTTGCGTTTCCGGGAGACATGGGTGGAGGCAGGGGCTCCGCGCCGGGACGTTCGGACCCGCACCTCGTGCCGCTCGGCCCGCCGGGTCCCCGGGGCAGCCTTGCTAGAATGGGCCCCGTTCCCGCCGCATCGACGAGGTCCCGTGTCCCGAAGGTCGCGATCGCCCCTTGATCGAGGCGATCCCTCGGCCCGTGCCGCAACGGCCCACCCTGGGGTGACTGACGATCCCCGGGACCCTTGCCGAGGGCGCGAACGGGCGGCCGCGACAGCGTCGTCGCCGTCTCTCGTCCGTCCCGCCTGACCGCTGCCGCCGCAGTGCGGCCGCCTCACCACGATCCGCATAGGTACACCACGGAGGTTCCCAGTCCATGTCCGTTCGCGTCGGCATCAACGGCTTCGGTCGCATCGGTCGGCAGTCGCTCAAGGCGCTCATCGAGCGCACCCCGGACGCGGAGGTCGTCGCCGTCAACGACATCGTCGACGTCCCGATGAACGCCCTCCTCTTCAAGCACGACTCGACCTACGGCGCCTTCCCCGGCGAGGTCTCCCACACGGAGGACTCGATCGTCGTCGACGGCCGCGAGATCAAGGTCCTCCAGGTATCCGACCCGGCCCAGCTGCCGTGGAAGGAGCTCGGCGTCGACATCGTCCTCGAGTCCACCGGCCGCTTCACCGACGCCGACAAGGCCCGCGCTCACATCGTGGCGGGCGCCAAGAAGGTCCTCATCACCGCCCCGGCCAAGAATGAGGACGTCACGATCGTCCTCGGCGTCAACGACGACGCCTACGACCCGGCGAAGCACCACGTGATCAGCAACGCCAGCTGCACCACGAACTGCCTGGCACCGGCGGCGAAGGTCGTCCACGATGGCTGGACGATCAAGCGCGGCCTCATGAACACGATCCACTCGTACACCAACGACCAGAAGATCCTCGACGTCGCCCACAAGGACCCGCGCCGCGCTCGCGCCGCGGCCCTCAACATCATCCCGACGACGACCGGAGCGGCGAAAGCGCTCGCCCTCGTGATCCCGGACCTCAAGGGCAAGTTCGACGGCTTCAGCCTCCGCGTCCCGACCCCGACCGTGTCGGTCGTGGACTTCACCGCCGAGCTGGAGAAGGACGCCTCGGCCGAGGAGCTCAACGCGGCCTTCCGGGCGGCCGCCGCCGGCCCGATGAAGGGGATCCTCGGTGTGTCCGATGAGCCGCTCGTCTCGACCGACTTCCGGGGCGACACGCGCAGCTCGATCATCGACGCCGCGATGACGATGTCCCTCGGCGGGAACTTCGTGAAGGTCATCGCCTGGTACGACAACGAGTGGGGCTACAGCTGCCGCGTCGCCGACCTCGTGAAGCTCATGATCGACAAGGGCCTCTAGGCCGATCGATCGCCCCGACAGGAACGGCACCATGGACAAGCGCTCCATCCGCGAGCTGGACGCGACCGGCAAGCGGGTCTTCGTCCGCGTCGACTTCAACGTTCCCCTCAAGGACGGGCAGGTCACCGACGACACCCGCATCCGAGCCGCGATCCCGACCATCAAGTACCTCCTCGACCAGGGCGCGCGGGTGATCCTCGCGAGCCACCTCGGCCGCCCCGACGGCAAGGTCCAGGACGGCCTGCGCCTCCGGCCCGTGGCCGAGCGGCTCTCCGCCCTTCTCCGCCTCAACGTCCCCTGCACCGGCGACGCCCTGGGCGTGGGGACCGAGGACGCCGTCCGCCGGCTTCGGCCGGGCGAGGCGCTCCTGCTCGAGAACCTCCGCTTCCATCCCGAGGAGGAGAAGAACGACCCCGAGTTTGCGAAGGCGCTCGCGGCGTACGCCGACGTCTACGTGAACGACGCGTTCGGGACAGCCCACCGGGCCCACGCCTCGACCTACGGCGTCGCCGAGCTCCTGCCGGCCTATGCCGGCTTCCTGATGGAGAGCGAGATCAAGTACCTCGGCCAGCTCGTCGAGAACCCCGCCCGCCCCTACGCCGCGATCATCGGCGGG
>JBBSAS010000259.1:0-3180 GCA_038252055.1 Candidatus Limnocylindrales bacterium | reverse complement strand
CGCCCTCGAAGAGATAGACGAAGACGTTCGCGTCGAGCGCGATGCGCCGATGGCGGTCACAGAGCTCGCCGAGCGTCACCGGCGCCCCCCATCGGCACCGTGATCGCGATCGGCACCGGAATCGCGCTCATGGACGCCGCCGGACGCTCCGTTTGCCGGTGGCCCCAGCAACAGCCGGGCCCGGCGCTTGACCAGGCGGGCGTCGTCCTCGTCACGCATCGCACGGATCCGCTCGGCTGCGTCCGTTCCATCGTGGAGGCGGGCGCCGATCCCGAGCAGGCGCGTCCCGGCCGGCACGTGACGCCGGAGGTGGATCACGTCGCCATCGATCTCGACGTCGAGCCGGTCGCCGGCCACCAGGCCGAGCTTCCTGCGCGCCTCGCTCGGGACCGCGATCTGGTGCTTGGTGCTGATCTTGACGCTTAGCATGGCCTTCATGATAAGCGGGTACGCCCTGGACGACAACCGATGCGCGAGGGGCGGAAGGTTCCGCGCACGTGGCGTCTCTGCGGCGTCTCCGCGATAGGCTCTCGGCGTGGAGCCCCTCGAGCGCACGTTCGACGTCAACGGCCCCCTCGACCTGCGCCGGACGCTGGCGATCCACCGGCACGGGCAGTCCGACCCGACAATCCGGTTCTCGCGGGATGGCTCGGCCTTGCGGGCGACTCGGACACCGAACGGACCCGCGACCCTCCGCCTGGTCGCGAACGGCGGCAGGGTCCGCGCACAGGCATGGGGACCGGCCGCGGCGTGGGCGATCGAGCAGGCCCCCGAGCTCGTGGGCGCGGCCGATGACCCGCGGGAGGCCGCTGCCGCGGTGGCCGGCAATCGTCTTCTCCGCGACCTCGCAGCGCGGCACCCCGGAATCCGGATCGGACGGACTCGACGGGTGCTCGAGGCGCTCGTCCCGGCAATCATCGAGCAGAAGGTCACCGGTCACGAGGCCCAGGCGGCGTTCCGTGCGCTCGTCGTCCGGCATGGCGAGGCGGCGCCCGGCCCCTGGGACGGTCTCGGTCGGCCGGCGCCGATGCGCGTGCCACCCGCCGCGGAGACGCTCGCCGGCCTCCCGGGCTACGCCTTCCACCCGCTCGGGCTGGAGCGTCGACGCGCCGATGCGATCCGCGCGGCCGCCGCCCGGGCAGATCGGATCGAGGAGTGCGCCGACCTTCCCCTTCCTGCGGCCGTCGCCCGTCTCCGAGCCCTGCCCCTGGTCGGCGCCTGGACGGCCGCCGAGGTGAGCCTCCGCGCGCTCGGCGACCCGAACGCGGTGAGCGTGGGCGACTTCCACCTCTGCCATGCCGTCTGCTGGGCACTGGCGGGCGAGGAGCGCGGGACGGACGAGCGCATGCTCGAGCTCCTGGCCCCGTACGCCGGCCATCGTGCCCGCGTGATCCGGCTCATCGAGGCGGCAGGGATCCAGGCGCCGCGCCGTGGCCCCCGGATGGCGCCCCGGTCGATCGCGGGAATCTGAGGGCGCGTGGCCCCGTCCGGAAGCCTCCGCCCGGCCGCCCTCGCCCGGGGCACCTCGCCGCTTCCATCGCGACCGCCCGGAGCGATGGCCGGGCGACTCCACGTCGCTGCGGATCTGCCGACGCCCTGCTCGACTCCCCTACCCCGGTTGGGCGACGACGAGGATCCGGATCTCCGTCATGTCGTTGATCGCGTACCGGACCCCCTCGCGACCGAGCCCCGAGTCCTTCACCCCGCCGTACGGCATGTTGTCGATCCGGTAGGTCGGGACGTCGTTGAGGATCACCCCGCCCACCTCGAGCCGCTCGAACGCCGCGAACCCCTGGCCCAAGTCGTTCGTGAAGACGCCGGCCTGGAGGCCGAACGCCGAGGCGTTGACGCCGCGGAGCGCGTCCTCGAAGTCGGAGAAGCGGAAGAGGACCACGAGCGGGGCGAAGGCCTCCTCGCTGCAGACGCGCGCCTCGACCGGCGTGTCGACGAGGATCGTCGGCGGGAAGAACGTCCCGTCGGCCGTCCCGCCGAGGAGGACGCGGCCGCCCATCGCCACTGCCTCGTCGACCCAGACCTGCGTGCGGAGCGCGGCCTTCTCGTCGACCATCGGCCCGAGGTCGGTCGCGGGATCGAGCGGGTCGCCGAGCCGGAGCGCTGCGGCGGCAGCCGAGAGCTTCGCGACGAAGGCGTCGAAGACGTCGTCGTGGACGAAGATGCGCTGGACGCTGATGCAGATCTGGCCGGCGTAGCTGAAGGCACCGACGATGATCCGCCCGACGGCCCAGTCGAGGTCGGCCGTCTGGTCGACGATGACGCCGGCATTCCCGCCGAGCTCGAGGACGACCCGCTTCTTCCCGGCCCGGGCCTTCATGTCCCAGCCGACGGCCGGGCTCCCGGTGAAGGTCAGGACCGCGAACCGCTCGTCGGTGACGAGCCGGTCGCCGAGCTCGCGGCCCATCGGCAGGATGCTCACGGATCCCGCCGGGGCGCCTGCCTCCTCGATGATCTCGGCGACCGTCAACATCGTGAGCGGATCCTTGGAGGGCGGCTTGAGAACGACGGGGCAGCCCGCGGCGATCGCCGGGGCCAGCTTGTGGGCGGCGAGGTTGAGGGGGAAGTTGAAGGGGCTGATCGCCGCGACCGGTCCCGCCGGGAAACGGCGCGTGATCCCCACCCGGCCCCGGCTGGCCGCGTTCAGGTCGAGGGGGATGAGCTCTCCGCCGATCCGCTCGGCCTCCTCGGCGCCGAGGCGGAACGTGAGCGCGGCGCGGTCCACCTCGCCGAGGGCGTCGCGGATCGGCTTGCCGGATTCGCGGGCGATGAGCCGGCCGAATTCGTCACGTCGGGTCAGGAGACCGTCGCTGATCCGGTGGAGGATCGCCGCCCGCTCATAGGCGGGCATCGTGCGGGTGACCTCGAAGGCGGCCACCGCGGCCTCGACGGCCTCCTCGTACTGGTCCGGGGTGGCAAGGTATGTGCGGCCCGCCGGCTCTCCGGGGCGAGCGGGGTCCTCGATCGTCAGGATCTCGGGCGACTCCACCCAGCGTCCGGCGAGGAAGATCGGGTGCGGAACGAGGGACGGGACGGTGGCCATGGGGATCCTCCCGGCGGCGGCTGGGCGTCTCCTCGTTCGGGGCGGCGCCGGGGCGCGCCCGCATGATAGCCCCGGCCGCCCGCCGCGCGGCGGGGTGCTTGCTCCGGTGCGCGGTGTGCCCAGGT